>NZ_DBNGMQ010000027.1:0-60887 GCF_057126245.1 Yeosuana sp.
CTTTAAGCAAAGTTTTACGTTCTTCCGAAACATTATCAATATTTCGCATCAAATTATCATAGCCATTTGTTTGTACTTCATGACTGTCATAATACAACTCAAGAAATTCAGTCTTTCCAGACTTATAATCCTCAGAAGAATATTTATCATTAAGGATTATGTTCTGAATTGAATCGGCCCTTTTAAATCTTTCGTATAAACTAACTGATTCTGTAATATCAGTTACTAAATCTATTTGAATCTCTTTAAGAATTGTTGTTATCTTTTCTTTATTTATTCTTTTTTCATTGGCATTGTTTATATAAAGTGCAATAAGAATACCTATTACCACCAATATTATTTCACCTATGGCATAGACAAGATATTGGCTCACTTTATTTTGAGTCAATAATTTTTGTCGAATTTTTTGAAAAAATCTAATCATCCTTATTAAAACAAACCTCCCTGAATATTTCCTTTTATTTTTCCAAGATGTTTGTAAGCAAGTTCTGTGACTTCACGGCCACGTGGCGTGCGCATTATGAATCCTTGTTGAATTAGAAAAGGTTCATATACCTCTTCAATAGTTTCTGAACTTTCACTTACAGCCGTGGCAATCGTAGTAATTCCTACTGGGCCACCTTTAAATTTATCAATAATAGTCGCTAATATTTTATTGTCCATTTCATCCAAACCATGTGCATCAACATTTAACGCCTCTAAAGCAAATTTTGCTATTTTAATATCGATACTTCCATTGCCTTTTATTTGCGCAAAATCTCTAACACGACGCAACAAAGCATTTGCTATTCTTGGTGTTCCTCGACTTCTTCCTGCTATTTCAATAGCGGCTTCCATTGAGATTGGAACTTCTAAAATAGAGGCACTACGTTGCAAAATAGTCGTTAAAAGTTCGGTATCATAATATTGCAACCTACTTTGAATACCAAATCTGGCTCGCATTGGGGAGGTTAACAATCCTGAACGTGTGGTAGCTCCGATAAGGGTAAACGGGTTTAAATTGATTTGAACGGTTCGCGCATTTGGACCTGATTCAATCATGATATCTATCTTGTAATCTTCCATGGCGGAATACAAGTATTCTTCAACTATGGGGCTTAAGCGATGAATTTCATCAATAAATAAAACATCTCTTTCTTCAAGATTGGTTAACAAACCAGCTAAATCTCCTGGCTTGTCTAAAACTGGACCAGAGGTTACTTTAATGCCAACACTCAATTCGTTAGCAAGAATATGTGCCAAGGTCGTTTTTCCTAATCCTGGTGGACCATGAAATAGTGTATGGTCTAATGCTTCACTTCTTTGGTTTGCTGCCTCAACGAAAATTTTAAGATTCTCCAACACTTGATCTTGGCCCGTAAAATCGTCAAAAGTAAACGGCCTTAACTTTCTTTCTACATCATTTTCTTCTGGAGAAAAATGGTCGTTTGTTGCATCTAGGTTTTCATTCATAACAAACAAATATAAAGAAAAAGCCTTTCTAAAAATAGAAAGGCTTTTCAATATTAATGGTATTTTGTTTTAATTCAAAATGGTAAATTCACAACGTCTGTTAATATCATATTCTTCTTCGGCACAAATACCTTCTTTAACACAGTTGTTAAGTGGCTGCATTTCACCATAACCAACACTTTTCAATCGGTTTCTCTCAATACCTTGGCTTACCACGTATTCTAACGTAGACGCTGCTCTTTGTTTTGATAATTTTAAGTTATAGTCATCTGCTCCGCGTGCATCTGTATGTGCAGACACTTCTACTTCCATAGATGGATATTTTTTCATAAGGTCTACCAGAACATTTAATGTAATGGCAGCATCTTTGCGAATATTTGATTTATCAAAATCGAAGAAAATTTTATCTAACTCTATTTGTACAACGCCTTCTTCGGTTTCTTTAACTTTTTCTTCAGCATCAGCAAAAGCCTCTAAGGATAAATATATGTTATGTTGAATTTTTCCTTCACTATCTGTTGAAAATTCTACATCCTGAGGAATATAGGCTTTACGGGTTCCACGAACTCTATATTTCTTATTTGGTTCTATTTTGAAAAGGTAATATGCATCTTCTTTAACAATAGCATCTTGAATTACATCACCTGCTTCATTAAACAAAGTAACTAACGATCCTGCTAGTAATTCTTTGCTGTTTTTATCTTGAACAATACCTTCTACTTGATATTTAGATAAGACATTTTCTTCTCTTTCAAATCCATAAATTCTGTCATAACCCGTTCTGTTGGATGACACAAATCCTTTGTTCTCTTTTTCTCTTATAACATATGCAAAGTCATCAACGTTACTATTGATTGAACTTCCCAAATTTACTGGGGTATCAAATGTATCATTCACCATATTACTTCTAAATACATCTAAACCACCAAAACCTTCATGACCAATGGATGAAAAATATAATACGTTATAATCACTTATAAATGGAAATTGTTCTCTGTGTTTAGTGTTTATGGTTGTTCCTAAATTTTCTGGTTCTCCATAGGTTCCACCATCATTAATGGCCACTTTATAAATATCAAAACTTCCTATAGTTCCGGGCATATCGCTAGCGAAGTAAAGTGTTTTCTCATCTTTACTTAATGCTGGATGCTCTGTGCTATAGCTGTTTGATGTAAAAGGCAATGCCGTAACATTTGTCCAAACACCATCAACCAATTCTGCTTTATAAATCTTGATATGAGCAATTCTTTCTTCTTGTGTTTTTTTACGAGCGTTGTTAGTTCTATTAAAATACATGGTTTTTCCATCTTTCGTAAAAACCGCATTACTCTCATGAGATCCTGTATTGATAGCTTTTGAAAAAGGTGTAATGTTTTCTAAAACACCATTTATATTTAACGTAGCATGATACAAGTCTAAATAAGGTAAGTCATTCCAAGAATATTCCGGATTATCTTTATTTCTTGAGGATGCAAATACAACTTCATTATCGTTATAAAACGATAAACCAAAATCACTTCCTGCATTTGGATTATCAATTTCCTTTAACTTAAACATATGAGGTGTTGATGACTCTAAAGATTCAATAAACGCATTCGTATTAACGGGTTTATTAAAATATCTGCTTAAATGCTTATCTGCCTCTTTATAATTTCTCACACCCTTTAAAGCCTGAGCATACCTGAAATTATATTCTATATCAATTGAGTCCCCATACTCAAGAAACAATTCTCTATATGTTATAATGGCTTTTTGAAGACTCGTATTGTAGTAATAACTATCTGCCAAATTTTGAAGTACTTCTTGAGTACGCTCTTTGGTTTCATAAATTTCTGCCGCTTGATTATAAGCTCTCATTTCAAAAAGCTTATTCACGCGTTTTAAATTTCCTTTTTGCGCCAATGCAATTCCACTAACTAGTAAAAGGCTTGCAAGTATGTATTTATTTGTTTTCATAATTGTAATCATTAATAATTAGAAGAATCTTGGTGAACGGTCGTAACCTCCTTTAAAACCGAATAAATCAATATCAAACAAAATAAATATTTCATGAGATCCTGAACTATAACTGCTTAAATTAGAGGTTGTATAATCATAAGCATAGCCTATTCTTAACTCTGGCGTTATTCTAAAATTAACCAATGCACTTACGGCATCACCAAGTCTATAACCTAAACCTGCTTCTAGCCTTTCATTGATAAGAACATTTGCTGTAATATCAAGTGCCAATGGCGACCCTTTTACAGCTTTCGCCATAAATGCTGGTTTAAACTTAATATCTCTATCTATATCAAACACATAACCACCAGTAAAGAAATAGTGCACACTTTGGACACCCGTTGTTTTAATTCCATTTTCGTTTTCAATATGCTTAGTAGACAACATATTTGGAGCCGATAACCCCAAATAATAATTATCTGTAAAGAAGAAAGCTCCTATTCCTAAATTCGGGAACGTTTTGCTTATATTTTCATTAAAAGCAATATCTGTGCTTACATCACCAGATTGTAAAATGAATCCATCGAAGTTGGCATTAAAAAATGTAAAGCCAGCTTTTAAACCCAGCGATAATTTACTTTCAAAACCAACTGGTAATACATATGCGAAATCTGCATAAATATTATTTTCATCAACGACATCTCCTATATTGTCATTTGTAAATGAAATTCCTAATTCAATTTTTTCATTAACCGGAGTATGAGCAAAAAAGGATCCTGTTTTTGGTGCGCCTTCTACGCCTACCCATTGTGTTCTGTAAAGTCCTCCTAAGTTAAGTATGCCTTCGTCTGCCGTTGCATATGCAGGGTTAACTACACTCATGTTATACATATATTGTGTAAACTGAGGATCTTGTTGAGCAAAGCCTTGTATAGACCAAAGAGTCAAACATAACAAAGCAGCTATTTTATGATATCTATTTAAATTTTTCATTGTTTCTTAAATTTTAATTTATCTATAAATTATCTGCTTAAGTATAAGCGACCTTGTTCTGGTTTATTTTCATTATCATTAAATTTGAAGACATAGAAATAGACGCCTACCGCAAGTTTACCGTTCCCTATGCTCGATTGATTGGATATTCCATCAAAGCGAGGTGTAGCCGAATTTCCTTTATAAACCACATTTCCGTATCTATTGAAGATTTCAATTTCAAAATTCGGATATAATATTTCTAAATTATTGTAACTGTATGTATCGTTAACACCATCACCATTTGGTGAAAATCCATCAGGTAAAATTAATTTCCCACATGATGTTAAATCTGGTGTAATTGATAAGCGCACAGCACTTTCACAACCTGTTGCGGCATCATATAATGAAGCATAATAGGTTACGCCATTGCTCAATATTGAACTGCTTGAAAGAGGTGAACCACCTGTTTCAGTATCATACCAAACAATGTTATCTAATGTTGAATTGTACTCAGAAATGTTTAATGTTAAATCCATAATCGTTGGATCGTCATTAATACATAGTTCTTGATTTTGATCTATAACTGTTGGTGTAGGCGAATCGTTCACTGTCACATCTACTTGTACATTTTGTGATGATTCACAGCCTGTAGCATTAGTTTGCGTTGCAAAATAATCTTCACCATTAACAAGAACATCCGTTGCATTTAATACTGTTGTTAAAGCAGCATCTGAATACCAAGTAATAGTTCCTGTTGCACTCAATGATGCGTCCAAATCAGCAACAGTAGGATTATCTACCAAACAAAATGCTGGATTAGAATCTACAACTGTTGGTGCAGAACTATCATTAACTGTCACCGTAATTTGGGAAACTGCATCTATTGCGCATGGTGACGCTGCTGCTACTGTATAAGTATAAACTCCCGAAGCATCAGTATTTGGATTAAATTCTCCTGTTCCACTTGGTAAAGCTGGTGACCAAACACCATTCGTGTCTGGAGTTCCTCCTAATTGAGTAAATAAATCTATCGTTCCGTCAACAATACAAATTGAAATCGTATTATCAGTTCCAGCATCTGGAGCTTGAGTGACTGTTACAACAATATCACTTGAATCTGTTCCACATGCATTTGATATGGTATACGTATATGTTCCTGAAGGATCTACTGCCGGATCAAAAACACCTGTTCCGCTTGTTAAAGCTGGAGACCATGTTCCACCTGCATCAGCACTTCCTATGAGTGTAAATAAATCTGTTGTTAGGTCCACGCTACATGCATCTAAAGTGTTATCTGATCCCGCGCTTAATGGCGTTTCAATAGTCACTGTAATATCGGTAAATGCATCAGTACAAGGTGAGCTAGCCGTAACATAGTATCTAAATTGATACGTTCCCGGACTTACTAAGGTTCCATCAAATAGATTTCCTGTTAAAGCTCCTGTTCCATCCGTATCTTGCCAAGCGCCACCAGCATCTTGCGTGCCATCTAATCCTGTAAATAGGTCAATGGCATTATTATCTTCACAAGAAGAAATTGGTGTTGCACTAGGACTCCCTGAATTTGGAGATTGATATATAATGGCCGTGACAGCTACTCTATTTAATGATTCACATCCAACGGTTTGCGAAGCGTAATACACTTGCCCATCAATTAAAGCCGAAGTTCCTGCTAGTGCAGTGCCTCCTGAAGCAATATCATACCATTGAATGGCTGTACCTGTTGCTACTAACTCTAATACTGTTGCTGTATCACAAAATTCCTGAGTTGCGTTTATTACTGTTGGAGCAGGTGTGTCATTTATTGTTATACTTACCGTAACATCGACATCGTCACACGTACCAATAGCAGTTACATCATAAGTGAAATTATAAGTACCTACCGAAAGGCCATCTAATGTTATTGTGTTTCCACTTAATAATCCAGTGGTATCGTCATCTCTCCAAGTTCCTGTTTGATCTTCTCCATCTAATAAATCAAATAAATCAAATATTTGTCCTGTAGTTATTTCAGATATACAAAACTCTGGAAATATTGCTACTGGTGTTCCTGATTCTGGTGCAGGTTCTATAGTTACAACCACTGTTGAACTATTTGTACAACCATCAACACTTGTTATACTATACGTGAAATTATATGAGCCTATTGTTAAGACTGTTATATCCACATCACTTCCTGTTAAGGCACCAGTTGAACTATCATCAGACCATGTTCCTCCTGCTTCATTACCTGTTAATTGACCAAATAAATCTAATGGTGAATTGGCTGCTAAATCATTCTCACAAAATAGAGCTGTGGTTGGTGTTCCTGTATTAGGTTGTGGATTGATTGTAATTTGAACCGTAACATCGACATCTGAACAACTTCCGATTGGAGGTACAGAATATGTGTAATCATAGGTTCCATCTTCAAAAGATGAAATATCTATTGGGTTTGAAACTATTGTTCCTGAAGTATCTGTTCCTTGATACCAAGTTCCGTTAGTATCTTGGGTTCCATCTAATAATGTAAATAAATCAAATGGAGAACTTGATGCTGTATCTTCTTCACATATTTCTATTGGGGCTAAAGCAACTCCAGATTCTGGTGCTGGCTCAATGGTTATCGTTATAGTCTCTGAATCTTCACAAGTCCCATTTGATATGGTATACGTATACTGATATGGACTACCTACAACGGTAAATCCAGTAATATCTATATTATTTGAAACTGTATTAGTAGAAGAATCGGTCCACGTTCCACCATTATTATCTTGTGCGCCATCTAAAGCACTAAATAAATTAAAAGGTGAATTTGTAATTAAATCATTCTCACAAAATGTTTGATTTATAGCAATTCCAGCACTAGGATCTTGTAACACCACAACTTGAACCGTTGTTGATTCTTCAGGACAAGGATTTGGCAAGACATTTTGAGTATATGTAAAATTATATATTGCTGGTGTAAGTACCGATAAATCTATTGGTGAACTAACTATAGGATCTGTACTCAATGTACCTTGAGTCCATTGACCTCCCGGATCTTCGTTATCTAACAACGTAGATAAATCAAATGCTATTGGTAAATCTTGAACACAATATGTAGCCGGATTATTCGCTGAAATAGTTCCAGATGTAAATGTTTCGTTTATAGTAATCGTAACATTTGATGAACTTTCCGGACAAGCTCCGTTAGCTGGAACTGTATAGGTAAATGTATAAACTCCTGCGGTAGTTAGTGTTGAAATATTAACAGTTCCAAAATGGTCGGTAGATGTTGTTAATGATGCATCATTAGACCAAGTTCCATTCGGGTTTGGAGAGCCTCCTAGCAGATCAAATAAATCGAAATCTGTGGTTGGAACATTATCATCACAATATTCTAAACTTCCCGGTGTACCAGGATCAAAAGGATCATTAATTGTTACTGTAACCGGAACGGCATTACTATCGCATAAAATATCATCAATTTGCACGTAATATGTATTTCCATCTACTAAGGTTGCAGACAATGGTAATACAGGAAGAATTGGATTTCCATTAATATCAACATTATCATACCAGCTAAAAGCGCCAGTTGTTCCAGGATCTAAATCACCAATTGTATAACTGGCAGCCGAACAAAACGCTTGGGAACTTGCTGGTGTAGGATCTGCAGGGGCAATGGATATAATTGATTTTCCGAATTTAATCTGACTGGTACATGAAGAACTGTTTTCAAAAACACTATAAAGGTTTACAATACCAGAAGATAATAGGTCTGAAACATTTGCTTGTTCCGTTAATGCAAAGTCTTTATAAACAAATACATTTCCCCCTGGCGGAATAAATGATGCCAATGTATCATCAATATAGTCTTGGATGGTTGCATTATCATTGCTACAATAAAACTTATCTAAAGAAGCTCCAATTGGTACCGGATCGACTTGAAAAGTTACAGTTACTGAATTTCTGGAAACACAAGAACCTAAGCTATCATCTGCATAATACGTTCCTGGAGATACTAATTCTGTTGAGCCGAAGTCAATACCTCCTGTTAAGGCACTGTACCATACAATACCGCCGCCTTCGTCAGTAGCAAAATCTGCACTTAAATCGGCAAATGTATAGCCGGTAGCATCGCAAATAGCCGGTGGTGTTGAATCTGGTATTGTTGGACATTGAGCATTCGCTGAAATTAATGTCCAAATAAAGACAAAAATATAAGTTGTATAATCTAATACATACCTAAAAAGGGATTTTGTTTTCATAGATTTGGTAAATTAGTTACGTTAGTTTTACTAGGAAAAATCAAGGTTTCAATAACTTTTTATCCTATTAATTAATTCTAACAGGGTGCAATTTAACGATTTTTTTGGTATTTCATCGATTTTTTTCAATTATTTTACATTTAAACGTAAAAAAAATGATTTCGTCGATAAATCTACTAATTATTTGTACGTTTTTTCCTATTAATTTATAAGAATGCACAAAAAAGCCCATTTAAACAATGGGCTTTTTAATTATATAAATATGAGTATACTAATGCTGAAGTTCTTCTTCACCTTCCATTAAAGGCACATTTTGAGGAACAAAATCTTGTTCATGTCCGGGTTTACTATAATCATAAGACCAACGATATACATGAGGTATCTCACCGGGCCAGTTTCCGTGCATATGCTCTACAGGCGTTGTCCATTCTAATGTATTAGATTTCCATGGGTTTTGTACAGCTTTCTTTCCATAGAACATGCTCGCAAAGAAATTATATAAATACACTATTTGAACAACACCTCCAACTAAGGCAAAAATGGTAATAATAACATTCACATTGGCCAAATCATCAAATAATGGAAAGTTTGTATTTGTATAATAACGTCTTGGTAAACCTGCCATTCCAATAAAATGCATAGGGAAGAAAACGCCATAAGCACAAACGGCCGTTACCCAAAAATGTATATAACCTAAATTCTTATTTAGCATTCTACCAAACATTTTTGGATACCAATGATAGATACCAGCAAACATACCATATAATGCCGATATACCCATTACTAAATGAAAGTGAGCAACCACAAAGTATGTATCATGTACATTAATATCTAAAGCACTATCTCCAAGAATGATTCCTGTTAAACCTCCCGTGATAAACGTCGATACAAATCCAATAGAAAACAACATGGCTGGATTCATTTGTATATTACCCTTCCATAAGGTTGTGATCCAGTTGAATGCTTTAACAGCTGAAGGAATCGCAATTAATAATGTAGTAAATGTAAATACAGATCCCAAAAATGGATTCATTCCTGAAACAAACATATGGTGACCCCATACAATGGTTGATAAGAATGCTATGGCTAATATAGAAGCAATCATAGCTCTATACCCAAAAATTGGTTTACGTGAGTTTGATGCCATAATCTCAGACACAAGTCCCATCGCTGGTAAAATTACAATGTACACTTCAGGATGTCCTAAGAACCAGAATAAGTGTTCAAATAATACTGGTGACCCACCTTGATAATGCAACACTTCACCTTGAATAAAAATATCTGACAAGAAAAACGAGGTCCCAAAACTTCTATCCATAATTAATAAAAGTGCTGCTGATAATAACACTGGGAAAGAAATAACTCCGATTACAGCAGTTATGAAAAATGTCCATATTGTTAATGGAAGTCTTGTCATTGACATTCCTTTAGTTCGTAAATTAATTACAGTAACAATATAGTTTAATGATCCTAACAATGAAGATGCAATAAAAATAGCCATTGAAACAAGCCATAAGGTCATCCCTAATCCTGAACCACCCTGAGCCATTGGCAATGCACTTAATGGCGGATAAATGGTCCAACCTGCTGCTGCAGGTCCAGCCTCAACAAATAATGAAATAACCATGATGACACTTGAAAGGAAAAACAACCAGTATGATACCATGTTTAAAAATCCTGAAGCCATATCACGCGCACCTATTTGCAATGGAATTAATAGGTTACTAAACGTTCCGCTTAATCCCGCAGTTAATACAAAGAATACCATAATAGTACCATGAATAGTTACTAATGCTAAGTAAATATCTGCATCCATTACGCCATCTGGTGCCCATTTACCTAACAAGGCTTCAAATAAAACATTAGGCTCTTCAGGCCAAGCCAATTGCAAACGGAACATCATAGACATTAATACGCCTATAACGCCCATAATAGTACCTGTAATAAGGTACTGCTTAGCAATCATTTTATGATCCTGACTAAATATATATTTAGTTACAAAGGTTTCTTTGTGATGATGTCCGTGGTCTTCTTCGTGAGAATGAGTATCTTCGTGTGCTGACATAATCTATTTATTGGTAGTTAACTTATTAGTTTTAATTAATTAAAGAATTCTTAAATACGGTTTGCTCTTTAATCCAAGCATCATATTCCTCCTGAGTTTCTACTATTATTTTCATTTGCATATTGTAATGTGATTTACCGCAAATTTTATTACATAATAATAAATAATCAAATTCGTAACTATCAAGAGGTTCTTCTCCTTTAGCTATTAATTCTTTACTTTTCTCAACTCTAATTTTATTAATATTAGTAACCTTTTCTGTTATTTCAGGAGTTTGACGCATCTCTGCCGTTGTTACACTAGGCGTAAATCCAAATTGTGTAATCATTCCAGGAACACAGTTCATTTGTGCTCTAAAGTGAGGCATATATGCAGAGTGCAACACATCTTGAGAACGCATTTTAAATAATACTGGTCTTCCTACAGGCAAATGTAATTCAGTTGTTATAACATCATCTTGAGCGTCAGGATCTGATTCATCAAGCCCTAAAATATTAGCTTTATCAATATCAATTAATCTAACATTTGCTTTCCCTAGTGTATTATCTTCTCCAGCATATCTCGCTTTCCAATTAAATTGTTGCGCATATAACTCAACTACCAAAGGATCATCACTTTCATCAATACTTGTAATATTAATCCATGTATTCATCCCATAAATAATTAAACCTGCTAAAACAATTACAGGAATAATGGTCCATATAAATTCTAATTTATTGTTATCTGCGAAGAATAATGCCTTTTTTCCTTTTTCTCCTTTGTATTTATAGGCAAAATAATGAAGTAAAAACTGCGTGATCGTTTGAACAATAAAAATAAGCGTCAACGAAATAATCATTAAGTTATCAATTTGCGGGCCATGTTCTGAAGCCGAATTTGATAATAATGGTAAATCTCCCCATTTAACGAAGGATACTATAGTAATAACATATATGAAAGCTAAAAAAGCCATCATTATATATCCATTAAGTTTATTATCCTTATCAGTGGCTACTTGCGAGTTTTCAACTTTCGCTTGGGCTAAATCAAAAATCTTAACCATTTGCCAAATGGCTACTAAAATAAATACTAAAATTATTACTGTTAATAAAGCTGTCATTTGTGGTAGTTGAAGTTCTTTATATATATTTTATTTATATCTAATTAATAATGAAAATGTTCACTTTCTTTTCTAAAAGGATATCCTTTTACAAGCAGTGGTGCTTTTGTTAAAGCTGTAAATACAACAAATATGAAGAGTCCTGTAAAAAGTAATAGTGAACTAATTTCAGGGATTCCTATAAACCATCTATCTCCAACTGTTGCAGGCATAATCATATTAAAAATATCAATATAATGACCTGCCAAAATTACCATTCCAGTCATTACAACAAACCAAGGAATACGTTTATAATCTGCATTCATCAACATTAAAATCGGAAATACAAAATTCATGACTACCATTCCTAAGAAAGGTAATTTATAATCACTAAAACGAGTTACAAAATACGTTACTTCTTCAGGTATATTTGAATACCAAATTAGCATAAATTGAGAGAACCATAAATACGTCCAGAAAATACTAAAAGCAAACATATATTTAGCAACATCATGTAAATGATTTTCATTTACAAATTCCAAATAATTTCTAGATTTTAAATATATGATTATTAATGATAATACCGTAATACCAGATACAAACATACTTGCAAAAACATACCATCCAAATAAGGTGCTAAACCAATGTGGATCAACACTCATAATCCAATCCCAAGACATCATAGACTCTGTGTAAATAAAGAATACTAAAAATCCTGCAGCAATACGAAATGCTTTTTTGAAGTTACTATTATCTTCAGCTGTATCCTGCGCAATTGAGAATTTACGGGCAAAGTAACGGTACAAACTCCAACCTGCAATAAAAATCAATCCTCTAATAATAAACCAAGGCACATTTAAGAATGATGATTTACCATCAATTAATTTATCATAATGTTCACTTTCAGGATTTATTACTTCCGGATCCATCCACATAAATATGTTATTATGACCAATGTAATGAGACGCCGCTGCAATTCCTAAAACAATTAAGGCCCCCGGCAATACATAAGCAGTCATACCTTCCATTACTCTAAAAAGTACTGGAGACCAGCCTGCCTGAGACGCAATTTGTATCGCATAAAACGCAAGGATTCCTAAAGAAATCATCATAAAGAAAAATGCTGCAACATACAGCGCAGACCAAGGTCTATTTGCTATTTGATGTTGAACGTGTTCTGCATGTTCATCGCCGTGATGCACTTCTTCTGCACTCACTTCATGAGTAGATTCACCATGAGCTTCTTCAGCTACAGTATGCAACGCAGCTTCTTCATGGCCTCCTCCGTGTGCAGAAGCTTCTTCTGCAAGCATTGTTTTTACTTCTTCTAAAGATTTATGAGATGTCATAAAACCATATCCAACACCTAACAACCCTAGAACTATTAGAGCGAAAGAAAATATTCTTAATTTATTTGAAAATGTATACATATCTAATATAATCTTACTTTTCTAAATCTGCTTTTAATTTAAGCACATAGGATACTACTTCCCAACGTTCTTTTTCATTCAATTGGCTTGCGTATGAGCCCATTGCGTTTTTTCCAAAATACATAGTGTGATAGATACTGCCTTCATTAATTGCTCTTGCAACATCATCGTATCCAGGTACACCAAGAATTTTTTCTCTTTTTACCAAGTTTCCTTGTCCGTCACCTTTAGTTCCATGACAAATACCACAATAAACATCATACAATATTTTAGCATTTTCTAAATCAACTTGTGTTGAATCTAGAGGGCTTTTTAATGTTTCCTTGGCTAAAAGATATCCTTCATTTGTATTTTCGTATTCAAATAAACTATGTCCTCGTGAAATAGTTCCGTCTGCTGGCAACTGAGCTTCTACACCATTGGCAAAGGCATCAGACTCACTATAAGTTTCATAACCAACAGATTGATACATATTGGGCATGAATTGATAGTTAGGTGCTGTATCTTTTCTACAAGATGTCAATAATAGTATGACAACTAGTATTCCTGCTATTTTAATTAAGCTTTTCATATGATTCATTAATGGGCTTTATCAACTAAATTTATCTCTACTGCACCTGATTCTTTTAATAACGCTGTTAATTCATTTTCATTACCTGAAACAGGTATCTCCATTAAAAAATGATCATCTGTTGTTCTAGGATCAGGGTTTTCAGATTTTTTAAACGGCCACATTCTACTTCTTAAATAAAAGGTTATAACCATTAAATGCGCCGCAAAAAATACGGTTAATTCAAACATAATAGGCACAAATGCCGGCATATTTTCAATATAACTAAAACTCGGTTTACCTCCTATATTTTGTGGCCAATCTTCAATCATTATAAAATTCATCATCACAATAGCGACGGTTAAACCAATACAACCATAAATAAATGATGCTATAGCAATGCGCGTTGGTGCTAATCCCATCGCTTTATCTAGTCCGTGAACCGGAAAAGGTGTATATATTTCTTCTATATGATATCGTTCTGCCTTAACTTTCTTAACGGCATCCAACAAGACATCATCATCATTATAAATAGCGTGAATTACTTTCGAAGCTTCCATATGCTACTCGTTATTATTTTTTTGGTTAGTGTCGTCTCCTGAAACATATTTCGCAGAGGTTCTTTCATCTGTACCAGTTCCAACTAGACTCTTACCTGATTCTCTTATTTTCTTATATCGTTCTCCAGAAGATTTTAATATAGTTTTTACTTCTGCTTGTGCAATTACAGGGAATGTTCTTGAATATAATAAGAATAACACAAAGAAGAATCCAATAGTTCCAATGAAAATTCCTATATCAACAAATGTTGGGGAGAACATGGTCCAAGATGATGGTAAGTAATCTCTATGTAATGATGTTACAATAATAACAAAACGTTCAAACCACATCCCGACATTTACTACTATTGATATAAAGAAAGAAAACATGATACTTGTTCGTAATTTCTTAAACCACATAAATTGAGGTGAAAACACATTACAACTCATCATTAATAAATACGCCCACCAGTAAGGTCCTGTTGCTCTGTTTAAGAACGCATATTGTTCATATTCTACACCAGAATACCATGCAATAAATAATTCAGTAATATATGCCACACCAACTATCGAACCTGTAATCATAATTACGATGTTCATTAACTCAATGTGTTGTACCGTAATATAATCTTCAAGGTTACATACTTTTCTCATTATAATAAGCAAGGTGTTAACCATGGCGAAACCAGAGAATACCGCACCAGCAACAAAGTATGGTGGAAAAATAGTGGTATGCCATCCAGGGATCACCGATGTTGCAAAGTCAAATGATACAATAGTATGCACAGACAGTACTAGTGGTGTTGCTAAACCAGCAAGCACTAAAGATACTTCTTCAAAACGTTGCCAATCTTTTGCTCTTCCAGACCATCCAAAACTTAATAAAGAATATATTTTCTTTTGAAATGGCTTCACAGCTCTATCTCTAATCATTGCAAAATCAGGTAATAAACCAGTCCACCAGAATACCATTGAAACTGATAAATACGTAGAAATTGCAAATACATCCCAAAGTAATGGCGAATTAAAATTTACCCACAAAGACCCAAATTGGTTTGGAATTGGTAATACCCAATACCCTAACCAAGGACGACCCATGTGAATTATTGGAAATAATCCAGCTTGAATTACTGAGAAAATTGTCATGGCCTCAGCAGAACGGTTAATTGCCATCCTCCATTTTTGACGGAATAATAAAAGTACCGCGGAAATAAGTGTTCCCGCATGACCAATACCTACCCACCAAACAAAGTTTGTAATATCCCAAGCCCAACCTACGGTTTTGTTTAAACCCCAAGTTCCAATCCCTGTTGATATGGTATAAATGATACATCCAATTCCCCAAAGAAATGCAGCTAGTGCTATAGAGAAAACTATCCACCAAGATTTATTGGCCTTTCCTTCAACAGGTTTTGCCACATCAATCGATACATCGTGATATGATTTTTCTCCTGTAACTAAAGGTCTTCTAATAGGTGCTTCGTAATGAGACGCCATAATCCTTTTTAAATTATTTCTTAATTAATCTATTATGCTTCCGTAGTATTAACCACTTTTGTTTGATACATCACGTTTGGTTTTGTCCCTACGCTTTCTAACAAGTGATACATACGGTTATCTTCTTTAAGTTTTGCAACTTTACTTTCTTTATCATTGATATCTCCAAATACCATTGCTCCGTTACTACATGCAGCAGAACAAGCTGTTTGGAATTCTCCATCTGTAATAACACGTCCATCACGTTTGGCATCCAAAATTGTTTTTTGTGTTTTTTGAATACACATTGAACATTTTTCCATCACACCACGCGAACGAACGACAACATCTGGATTTAATACCATACGTCCTAAATCATCATTCATATGATAATCGAACTCATCATTTTCATTATATAAGAACCAGTTGAAACGTCGTACTTTATAAGGACAGTTATTTGCACAGTATCTAGTACCTACACAACGGTTATAAGCCATATGATTTTGACCTTGGCGACCATGTGATGTTGCCGCTACCGGACAAACAGTTTCACAAGGCGCATGATTACAATGCTGACACATCACTGGTTGAAATGCTACTTGAGGGTTTTCTGAAGCGCTTTCCATTTCCCTTAAAGCCGTTTTAGTTCCAGTAAACCAACCTTCGGAATTTTCTTTCTTTTCATTATCACCTTCAAATGTTTCTTCTGAAGAATAATATCTATCAATACGCAACCAATGCATATCACGACTACGTCTAACTTCTGTTTTTCCAACAACCGGCACATTATTTTCCGCGTGACAAGCAATAACACAAGCTCCACAACCAGTACAGGCGTTTAAATCAATTGATAGATTAAAATGATGTCCTATAGAACGATCAAATTCATCCCATAAATCCACATCAGGAGACGTTACAGGTGTTTCTTCATGATTTAAAGAAACCGTAGGAATAGCATTCCAATGGTCTTTATCTTTTGTATTAAATATTTCTAGCGTTGTTTCTTTAATGATATCTCCACGACCCATCAATGTATTTTGCAACTGAACACAAGCAAATTCATGCTCACCAGAAGCCAGTTCAACCGTTACTTCCTGTACGTTATTAAAACCATGATATAATGCGTACGCATTAACGCCGGTTTGCATTTCAGTTTTTAAACCTTTTGTTTTTCCGTAACCAAATGATAAACCTACAGAACCTTTTGCTTGCCCCGGTTGTATAATAACTGGAACTTTAAGTGTTGTTCCATTAACCGTTACATTGGCATAACTACCATTTAGAGCGCCATTAGCAACATAGGTATTTACGAAACCTAAAGTATGTGCATCAGCTTTAGATACGGTTAAATAATTGTCCCAAGATGTTCTTGTAATTGGGTCCGGAAACTCTTGTAACCATGGGTTATTGGCCTGTTGACCATCACCCATTCCAGTTTTAGTATATAATGTTAGCTCTAAGGCACTTGATTTAGCTGATGCTGCTAAAGCTCTAGCCGCATTTCCTGAAGGTGTTTCTAAATTTCCAGAAGCATCTGTTGTATCAGCAGTTTCAGTAGCTATGGTGCCAACAAATATTCCATCATGCAATGCTTGATTGAAAGAACTTCCACCTAAAATAGTAGTTCCCCAAGCATCTTTGATGTAATCATGGTAAGAAAGATCATTTCCTGTCCAAACTAATAAAGCTTCTTGAATTTGTCTTGTGTTAAATAATGGACGAATAGTTGGTTGCGTTAACCCATAATGTCCTTTTTTAATTTCAACATCACCCCAAGATTCTAAATAATGAGGCGCGGCCGCTAATATTTTCGCTTCAGAAGATGTTTCATCTTCTTTCATTGAAAAGACAACTGATAATTCAGTGTTTTTTAATCCTTCAGAAAAGTCCGAAGCATTTGGTAAGGTATACACTGGATTTACACCACTCATGATAATCGCGCCAACGTTTCCTGCCTTCATATCAGCAATTAAAGTCATCACTTCTTTATCATTACCTTGTCTAGTTTTTATAGGAGTTGCTTTATCAAAAGCTTTACTATTCAAATATTCATTGATTTCAAGAACAACGGTTTGTGCATTAATATCTTGAATCCCTGTAACGACTAAACCATTACTTCCAGCTTTCTTTAATTGAGAAGCCGCTTTTTTAACAGCATCATCAATATGTTCTGGCAACGTTCCTGAAACAGAACCACCAACAACATAACTATATAATTTTGCTAAGGCAATTTTTTGTTCACTTGGCGTTAATGGGACACGTTTATCTGCATTAGCTCCAGTTAAAGACATATTAGACTCAAACTGAATGTGACGAGACATTTTACCGTGATCTGGAATCCTGTTTTTTGAATATCCAGAATCAAAACCACCACCTTGCCAGTCTCCTAAGAAATCTGCGCCAACAGACACAATAGTCATTGCTTTAGAAAAGTCGTAATTAGCTAAACCACGGTCACTATATTTTGCTTGATAAGCATCTAATGCCGTAGATTCTGAAATAGCATCATACACTACATGACGAACATTACCATATTTTTCTTTGAATTCTCCTATTAATTTACTTGTGGATGGACTAGCAAACGTTTGTGTTAACAACACAATCTCTTTACCAGAATCTTTTAGAGCCGTTAACTTTTGTACAACTTCTGCATCTAATTCATCCCAAGAAATAGAACTTCCATTCTTTTTTGGACTTTGAACTCTTAAACTATCATACAAGCCTAAAACTGAGGCATTCACTCTAGCATTGGCACTGCCATTGGTTACTGCTAAAGCATTATTTTCAATTTTAATTGGACGACCTTCTCGAGTTTTAACTAAAACACTTGCAAAATCATACCCATCTGCAATGGTTGTTGCATAATAATTAGCAACACCAGGAATAATCTCTTCTGGCTGCACCACATAAGGTATAGATTTAATAACAGGTCCTTCACAGGCTGCCAAAGAAGCTGCTGCTGTACTAAAACCTACATATTTTAAGAAATCACGACGTGATGTTGAAGAAGCTTCTAATGAATCTTTATTACCTAAAAATTCATCTGTAGGAATCTCTTCTACAAACTCGTTTTGCTTTAGCGCCTCAACAATAGAGCTGTTTTCGTTAAGCTCCTCAACACTTTTCCAGTATTTCTTGTTTGATGACATATTATATAATTGAATTACTTCTTAATAAATTAATAATGACACTTACCACATTCCAATCCGCCCATTTGAGCAGCTGTCAATTTCTCTACACCATACTTCTTAGATAATTCATCATGAATTTTAGTATAGTATTTGTTGTCTCCTACATTAACATTAGTTGTTCGGTGACAGTTAATACACCAACCCATTGTAAGAGGTGAAAACTGACTTGCAATTTCCATTTCTTCAACAGGACCATGACATGTCTGACATTCTATTCCTGCGACACTTACGTGTTGAGAGTGATTAAAATAAACAAAGTCTGGTAAATTATGAATTCTCACCCATTTTACTGGTTGTGAATCTCCGGTATATTGCTGAGCGGCATCATCCCATCCTGCTGCGGCATATAATTTTTTAATTTCTCCATCATAAAACTCTTTAGTGTACTCAACAGATGTTTCGCCTTTGTACTCGTAAATAGATTTATGACAGTTCATACAAATATTTAAAGATGGAATACCTGAATGCTTACTAACCCTCGCTGAAGAGTGACAATATTTACAATCGATCGCGTTATCACCGGCGTGAATTTTATGTGAAAAATGTATTGGTTGAACAGGTTGATACCCTTGATCTACACCAATTTGCATTAAATATCCATAAACAAAATAAGCACTCGCTAACAACAAGAATATAGATGTTACTAACACTAAAAATTGATTTTTAACAAATGCCTGCCAAATAGAAGTCCGGTGTGCTTCTGGCAACTCTATCTCTTTAGCTATAGCAAAACTGCGAAGTGTCCTATTTACAACATATAAGCCAAACGCTAAAAGAGCAAATAAAATTACTAAGGCTCCTAAAATAAGCTCATTAGATACATTTGAATTTGGATCAGCTGTTGTTTGAGTGTCTGCTTGAGCAGTAACAGGCTCAGCTTTGTCTTGAGCCGTATAAGCTAAAATGTTATTAATATCTTCGTCAGATAAGGTAGGGAAAGCAGTCATTGCTGTACCACCGTAATCATTATACACCTTATTCGCGTAAGCATCTCCAGATTTAATAAGTCCAGCACTATTACGTATCCAAGCATATAACCATTCTCTATCCAAACCTTGTTCATCTGCTAAACGGGTTTCAACATAACGCAATGCAGGACCCGTCATCTTTTTATCTAATTGATGGCAAGCAGCACAATTGGCATTAAACAATGATTTTCCTTTTGCTATATCTCCTTCTTGAGCTGAAAGTGAGGTAGAAAACGCTAATAAAAGAATTAAGGACAAACTTAAAAAGTTGTTGCTTAATTTACAGTGAATCAACTGTCTCATATTATTGGTTAAATTAACTTCTAAATTTTGGTATGATTTTTTCTTATACTAAATAAAAAAAAAGCAAAGTTATAAACGTAGGCAAAAATAATATTTAAACTCGATTATAGAAATGTAGACATACTATAATTGTTAATTTAGACATATTCTAAATAATAATAATTACCTATTTAAGTTTATAACTTATACATTTGTAATAAAAATAAATAAAAATGAAAATATTTAGTTTGAAAATAAGCATATTAGCGTTTATCTCATATATAAGTCTAGGAGTAAATATATATGCCCAAGAAGGGAATGTAACAGTACATCAAGATAAAAATATTGACGTTTTGTTAAAATTAAAAAAAGAAATGAACAAAACTGAAAATTTAACTGATCGTTATAAGATACAAGTGTATTCTGGCAATCGTTCTGAAGCAGAAAAAACAGAAAGCAAATTTAATACTACTTTTACTAGTTGGCATTCAAATATGGTTTATGAATATCCCAATTTTAAAATTTGGGCGGGAAGCTTCGCTACACGTTTAGAAGCAGACAGGGCTTTAAAAGAGATTAAAAAAACATTTTCAGGAGCTTTTATTTTTAAACCAAAAAAAGAAATTAAATAAAAATTCTTATTACGATTCAAACAAAAAAGTCCTTTCAAAATTAATGAAAGGGCTTTTTTTATATAATCCTTGTGAAAAATTTATTTCAATTTTTTCTTAACTTCGATTTCATGGAAGGCTTCAATTATATCACCTTCTTTTATATCATTGTAGTTTTTAATTTGCATTCCGCAATCATATCCTTTTGACACCTCTTTAGCATCATCCTTAAATCGCTTTAAAGAAGTTAATTCACCAGTGAAAACTACGACTCCATCCCGGATTAATCTAATCCCTGAATTTCTGAAAATTTTACCATTGGTAACCATGCACCCTGCAATAGTTCCAATTTTTGAAACTTTAAACATTTCTCTAATTTCTGCGGTACCGGTAATCTCTTCTTTAAGCTCTGGAGATAACATACCTTCCATAGCGTCCTTAAGATCATTGATAGCGTCATAGATAATTGAATATGTTCTGATATCAATTTCTTCTTTATCGGCAATCATTCTTGCGTTTCCAACTGGTCTCACATTAAAACCAACAATAATAGCGTCTGAAGCCGATGCTAATAATACATCACTTTCAGTAATAGCTCCAACGCCTTTATGTAATATATTAACTTGAATTTCTTCAGTTGATAATTTCTGGAATGAATCGGTTAATGCCTCAACAGAACCATCAACATCTCCTTTAAGAATAATATTTAATTCTTGGAAATCGCCAAGAGCAATACGACGACCAATTTCATCAAGTGTAATATGACGTTGCGTACGCACTGATTGTTCACGTTGTAATTGAGCCCTTTTTGTGGCTATTTGTTTTGCTTCACGCTCATCTTGGAAGACATTAAATTTATCTCCAGCTTGTGGTGCACCATCTAAACCTAAAA
This sequence comes from Yeosuana sp., assembly GCF_057126245.1. Taxonomy (NCBI): domain Bacteria; kingdom Pseudomonadati; phylum Bacteroidota; class Flavobacteriia; order Flavobacteriales; family Flavobacteriaceae; genus Yeosuana; species Yeosuana sp. The sequence continues at coordinate 21,677 of NZ_DBNGMQ010000027.1, forward strand.
TAGACACAGGTGTTGACGGACCAGCTTCAACTACATTATTGCCTCGTTCATCTTGCATAGCTTTTACCTTACCACTGTTTTTTCCAGCTAAAACGTAATCGCCTATACGCAAGGTTCCAGCTTGCACTAAAATGGTTGAAATATATCCTCGCCCCTTGTCTAAATATGCCTCAACAACAGTACCATTTGCAGGCTTATCTGGATTCGCTTGAAGTTCGAGTAGCTCTGCTTCCAGTAATACTTTCTCTAACAATTCTTTTACACCTGTACCTTCTTTTGCTGAGATATCATGTGATTGAATTTTTCCGCCCCAATCTTCTACTAATAAATTCATCTGAGCAAGTCCTTCTTTAATTTTATCAGGATTTGCATCTGGTTTATCTATTTTGTTTATTGCAAAAACTATTGGAACTCCAGCAGCCTGCGCATGTGAAATGGCTTCTTTTGTTTGTGGCATAATATCATCATCTGCTGCAACCACAATAATAGCTAAATCTGTTACTTGAGCACCACGAGCACGCATCGCAGTAAACGCTTCGTGACCTGGTGTATCTAAGAACGCTATTTTTTGTCCGTTATCAAGCTCTACGCCATAAGCACCAATATGTTGAGTAATACCACCTGACTCTCCTGCAATCACATTTTCCTTACGAATATAATCCAAAAGCGATGTTTTACCATGATCTACGTGACCCATCACTGTTACAATAGGAGCGCGTGGTTTTAAATCTTCAGCTTTATCTTCAACTACTTCTATAGATTCTTCTATATCAGTAGTTACAAATTCTACTTTGTATCCAAACTCCTCCGCAACAATACTTAAGGTTTCAGCATCAAGACGTTGATTCATCGTTACCATCATTCCTAATGACATACATGCCGAAATAATTTCAGTAACACCAACATCCATCATAGTTGCAACTTCACTGGCAGTAACAAATTCAGTTACTTTAAGTACTTTGCTTTCTGCAGCTTCTAACTGTTGATCAATTTCAGTTTGTTCTTTGTGTTGATCTCTTTTATCTCTTCTATATTTCGCACCTTTTCCTTTGCTAGATTTACCTTGAAGTTTTTCAAGTGTTTCACGCACTTGTTTTTTTACATCTTCTTCACTTGGTTCTTCTTTTACAAGAGTACGTCTGTTCCCTCCTTGAGGTTTTCCTTTAAACCTATCATTCCCTCTATTTGAAGGACCTCCACCAGGCTTGTTTTGTCCGGGTTGAGTCCCACCAACTTTACTGATACGACGACGTTTCTTTTTATTGGTGCTTTCTGCTTTTTTAGAATCTGGTTTCTTTTCTTCCTTCTTTTTCTTAGGCTTATTAAATTGAGTTAAGTCAATTTTATCCCCAGAAATTTTTGGTCCAGAAAGCTTTTGATATTGTGTTTTTACTTTTTCTTCAGGAACAGTAATCCCTTCTTCATTTACAGTTTCTTTTTTAACATCTTCAGCTTCCGAATCTGCAACAGGTTTGGGTTTATTAACTTCATCTGGTTTTGGTTTCTCAACAGATTCTTTATTAGTGATTTTTGGTTCTTCACTAAATACTTGCGCTTCCTTTACTTGCGCTTCCTTTTTTGGTGCTTCCTTTATTTCTTTCGCTTCTGGAGAACTCTCTTTTTCTTTTCTTTTTGGGTTTAAATCAATTTTACCTACAGCTTTTGGTCTTGAAATAACAGTAGATGCTTTAATAATCTCTTCTTTTCTAGCTTCTTGCTTCTGCTTTTCCTCAAGCTCTCGTTCCCTTTGTTCACGAAGAATTTCTTTCTCTTTAAGTTTAGCTTCACTAACTTCTTGAGACGCAACTTTTTTGTTTGCATCTGTTTCAAATTCATTAGAAAGAATATTGTATACTTCCTCTGAAATTTTTGTAGTAGGTCGCTTCTCAATTTCAACGCCTTTAGAATCTAAAAATTCTACGGCGCGATCTAAAGAGATATTTAATTCACGTAATACTTTATTTAATCTAATTGTTTCAGCCATAAATTGCCTTTAATATACCAAATATATGTTATTCTTCAAATTCTTCACTTAGAATTCTAATAACGTCTTTAATTGTTTCTTCTTCTAAGTCTGTTCGCTTAACTAAATCTGCAACATCTTGTTCTAAGATACTTTTCGCAGTATCAAGACCAGCTTTGCTAAATTCTTCAATAATCCATCCTTCTATTTCATCAGAGAACTCAGATAATTCTACATCTTCTTCCGCACCTTCTCTAAACACATCTATCTCATAACCTGTAAGTTGACCTGCTAAACGAATATTATGTCCACCTCTACCAATAGCCTTACTAACTTCTTCTGGTTTTAAGATTACTTCTGCACGTTTAGTCTCTTCATTAATTTTAATGGAAGTTACTCTTGCAGGACTCAATGCTCTTGTGATATATAACTGTAAATTATTCGTGTAATTAATAACATCAATATTTTCATTTCCTAACTCACGAACAATACCGTGAATTCGAGAACCTTTCATACCCACACAAGCACCAACAGGATCTATTCTATCATCATAAGAATCTACAGCTACTTTAGCTTTTTCCCCTGGAATTCTTACTACATTTTTAATAGTAATTAATCCGTCAAAAACTTCTGGTATTTCTTGTTCAAATAATTTTTCTAAAAACATAGGCGAGCTTCTTGACATAAGGATGGTTGGTTTAGCGCCTTTAAGCTCAACACTATCAATAACACCTCTTACATTATCTCCTTTTCTAAAAAAGTCTGAAGGTATTTGCTTGTCTTTTGGTAAAATTATTTCGTTCCCATCATCATCTAATAATATAACAGCTCTGTGACGAATATGATGTACTTCTGCCGTGTAAATTTCTCCAACTAAATCTTTAAATTGTTTGAATATGATTGTATTATCATGCTCATGGATTTTTGAGATTAAGTTTTGACGCAATGCTAAAATAGCTCTTCTTCCTAGCTCTACTAACTTTACCTCTTCAGACACATCTTCACCAACTTCAAAATCGGGCTCTATCTTACGTGCTTCAGATAATGAAATTTCTTGGTTTGGTTCTTCAACTTCTCCATCAGCTACAACAATCCTATTTCTCCAAATCTCTAAATCGCCTTTATCTGGATTCACAATAATATCAAAATTATCATCATCTCCATATTTCTTTTTTAAAGCACTTCTAAAGACATCCTCTAAAATAGCCATTAACGTTACACGATCAATTAATTTATCGTCTTTAAATTCCGAAAACGATTCAATTAATGCAATATTCTCCATAACTCTTTTGAATTAAAATTTAATCATCACTTTTGCTTCTACAATATCATCATAAGCTATCACAGCTTCTTTCTTTACCGTTACTTTACCTTTACCTATGGGTTTAGGTTCTCTAACTTTCCACTCTAAAAAAATACTTTCATCAGACACTTTCTTTAGAATTGCTTCAACTTTATCTGAAGCCGTTTTCACCTCTATATTTCTACCAATATTTTTGTTAAACTGTCGTTTGTTAACTATTGGTGAAGTTGCTCCAGCAGAGGCTACTTCTAAGGCAAAATCAACATCTTCCCTATCTAAATTATGTTCAATGGCTCTGCTGATAAATATGCAATCATCGACAACAACACCATGGTCCCCATCAATAATAATCTTGATTTTATTATCGTCAGAAATAGACATATCCAAAAGAAATAAATCTGTTCTTTCTTCTAATGCCTTATCAAGTAAATCTTTAACAGTGTTTTTAAACATTTTTTTATAAAAAGAGGGGACTTATCGTCCCCTCATTCTCTAGTTTTACCTTACAACGCGGCAAATATATAATATTTTAATTGATTTTTAAAGTAATATTCATAAATTTATGTCCATAATAGCTTTGCTAACCTGAACTTAAAATAATGAAAAAAATACTAATACCTACTGACTTTTCTGAACAAGCTGAAAACGCTTTAAAAGTAGCTGCCCAATTAGCTAAAAAACATAATGCTGAAATTTATTTACTTCACACGTTAGAATTACCGCTTCAGAAAGTTGATCCTTTAAGTACAGCTCAAAACTTACCAGAAGCCATGTACTTTATGAAATTAGCTCACAAACATTTTGAAGAGTTATTAAAAAAAGAATATTTAAAAGGTATCAATGTTCATGAAATTGTAGAGTTTTATGAAACGTTTAGAGGTGTTTATCAAGTATGTAAAAAACACCATATTGACTTAATAGTTATGGGGTCTCACGGCACTAACAGCTTTAAAGAAATGCTGATTGGCTCTAACACAGAGAAAGTGGTAAGAACATCTGAAGTCCCTGTTTTAGTTATCAAGAAAGAACATCCTGTTTTTAAAATAGATGATTTTGTTTTTGCTTCTAACTTTAAAGATGATTACAAAAATCAATATATCAAAGCTACCAAATTTGCTAAATTATTTGATGCCAAATTACATCTTTTAATGGTTAATACGGCCGGTCATTTTATAACAACTCACGATGCTAATGAACGCATGAAAGATTTTGCGGCATGTTCAGATTTTGAAAATTTTACAGTAAATATGTATAATGATTTAAATATTGAAAAAGGAATTATGAAATTTTCACAGTCCATATCAGCAGATTTAATCGGTATGTGTACACATGGTAGACAAGGTCTTTCTAACTTTTTTAATGGCAGTATAAGTGAAGACCTAGTAAACAATGCCAAAAGACCTGTAATGACTTTTAAAATTGATTAATTTTTAAATAATCTTTAAAAAACAAAAAAATCCTAACCTTTAAAAAGTTAGGATTTACAATTATTGTTGGCCTACTAGGGCTCGAACCTAGACTCTTCTGGACCAAAACCAGACGTGTTGCCAGTTACACCATAGGCCAAAATGTAATTGAGGGTGCAAATTTAGCACAAAGTTTTATTTGCACAAGTATTTTATTGAAAAAAAAATAAGATGAATCATACGTTTTATAAAAATGAATCAAAGTTCATTTAATTATGTTTTTGTTGTTTTTTGATATTTAGCAACTGTACACTGTAACAAATATGTTAACACTAACCAAATACTATAACATCATTTCATATTTATTATTAAATTCGCCATCATAAATAAAGAAACAATCACATGACATATTTCAACTTTAAGAAATGGAACACCATTACTGGTTGGTTCACTTTTTTAATAGCTTTTATAACGTATGGTTTAACGGTTGAGCCTACAGTAAGTTTTTGGGATGCTGGAGAATATATTTTAACTTCATCAAAACTTCAAGTTGGCCATCCGCCAGGGGCGCCTTTATTTCAAATGTTTGGAGCGTTTTTCTCTATGTTTGCCTTTGAGCCTTCAAAAATTGGATTTATGATGAATATGATGAGTGCCATAGCTAGTGCATTTACCATTCTATTTATGTTTTGGACCATTACGCTGTTACTTAAAAAATTACTGATACATGAAAAGGAATTATCGCAACAAAAAGCGATAGCCATTTTAGGTAGTGCACTTGTAGGTAGTTTAGCATTTACATTCACAGATTCTTTCTGGTTTAATGCCGTTGAAACAGAAGTGTATGCCATGGCGACCTTAATTATGTCTATTTTATTCTGGCTAGGATTACGTTGGGAACAAGAGATGGACGAGCCAAGAGGTAATCGTTGGCTTATATTAATTGCTTTTGTTATTGGTTTATCATTTGGTGTGCATTTTATGGGCTTACTTACCATTCCTGCCATAGGTCTTATTTACTTCTTTAAAAATTATAAAACGGTTACCGTTAAAAATTTTATTATAGCCAATATTGTTTCCATTGCAATTCTATTATTCATCTTTAAATTATTAGCGCCTAACATTTTAAAAATATTTAGTGCCTTTGAAATTTTCTTCGTGAATTCTATAGGACTACCATTCAATTCAGGTTCTATAATTGCTGGAATTCTTTTAATAGGTGTTATCTATTATGGTTTAAATTATACCCGTAAAAAAAATTATATTCATCTAAATACAGGTATTCTCTGTGTAACCTTTATTATTATCGGGTTTTCTACCTGGTTACTGCTCCCAATACGAGCGAATGCCAATGTGGTGATCAATGAAAATAACCCTTCAAGTGCCAGAGAATTATTAGCCTATTACAACTTAGAGCAATATCCAGAAACCCATTTGTTTTATGGGCCTTTGTTTACAGATCAATACGCATATCTTGACGAAAACAATCCATATGTAGATGATAAACCGAAGTACGAAAAAGATGAAACTAAGGGTGAATATGTCATTGTAAACGATTATAAAAACGCCAAACAAAATTACAACTCAAAACACGCCGCCATACTTCCAAGAATGTGGAGCGCCGAACATGCTGAAAATTACATGATATTTTCTGGTTATTTAGATTTTAAATTAAAACCTGAATACCAGATGCAAAATGAGCTAAGAACACTAGTTACCAATTTCAAAAACGATGTCGCTCAAGGTAATGTTGATTACGAAGACTATAATACTTTTTTAAAACGATACAAAAGCTACATTGATATTGAAAAACCTTCATTAGCCAGCAATATTTCGTATATGCTGCAATACCAACTCGGCTACATGTATTGGAGATATTTTATGTGGAATTTTACCGGACGACAAGATGATATTCAAGGCAGGTACGATAATCATGGTAATTGGATTAGCGGTATAAAACCTATTGACGAATGGCATTTAGGGTTGTCTCAAGACAATCTTCCTAGTGATGTAGAAAACAACAAAGCCCGAAATACGTACTATTTTTTACCTTTAATTTTAGGTTTAATAGGTTTGTTTTTTCTGTTTAATAAAGACAAGAAATTATTTTGGACGATGCTGGTCTTTTTCCTTTTTACAGGGTTGGCTATTCAGTTTTACACCAATGTACGTCCGTTTGAACCAAGAGAACGCGATTACTCTGTTGTAGGCTCCTTTTATGTGTTTGCCATTTGGATTGGTTTTGGAGTTTTTGCTATTTATGATGGACTTAAAAAACATGTATCTTCTAAACTATTAGCTCCTGCTGTAGCTATAGTTTGTTTAGTTTTAGTTCCAGGAATTTTAGCAGCAAACAATTGGGATGACCACGACCGGTCTGATAAATATACGGCCAATTCTATGGCTAAAAAGTACCTTGACTCTTGTGCTGAAAATGCCATTTTATTTACCATTGGGGATAATGACACCTTTGCACTTTGGTACGCTCAAGAAATTGAAGGCTACAGAACCGATGTGCGTGTAGTAAACACCAGCTTATTTCAAACAGATTGGTATATAGACCAAATGAAGCGTAAAGCTTATGACAGTGACCCTATTCCTTCACAGTTAACCCATGATCAATATAAATACGGGACAAGAGACTATATTATCAAAGAAATTATTGTTGAAGACACTTTAGATGTTAAAGATTTTCTTAATTTCATAACAAGTGATAATCCAAGAACAAAATATAAATACATCTTACAACAACAAGATATCGATATAAGTCAAATAAGAAATCAAGATTTAAATGCAAACTATTTACCTACGGAATATTTACGTCTTCCTGTAAATAAAGAAAATGCTTTAAAATATAGTATTGTAAAACCAGAAGATGAAGATAAAATAGTGCCTTATATTGTCATTCGGATTAAAGAAGGTGCGCTCTATAAAAACAGGTTATTAATGTTGGATGTTGTTGCTAATAATGATTGGAAACGACCCATTTACTTTACTGGAGGAAGTTTTGGAGATGACGATTATATTTGGATGAAAGACTACCTGCAACTCGATGGGATGTGTTATAAATTAGTACCTATAAAAACTCCTGTTGATAAAGCTAATCCTTTTGATATGGGACGCGTAGATAGTGATTTAATGTATGAAAAAGTTAAAAACTGGTATTGGGGAAATAGCGGAAGTCCAGATATTTACCACGACCCTGAAACTAGAAAAAATTCTATTTCATATAGAGGTAATCTAGCCAGATTAATCGAACAATTGATTAATGAAGACAAACTAGATAAGGCCGAAGAAATAGCTGATATCGCTATGACCAATATGCCTGTTGATTATTTTGGATTTTACACCTTGCTAGAACCATACATAAGTACATATTACGAAGTTGGGAATAAAGAAAAAGCACAACAACTATTCAAAGATGTTGCTGAAAAATATCAAGAAAATTTAACCTATTACAGCAGTTTAACTGTAAGCAATCAAGAACGTTTGTTTGAAGATATTTACACAGATATTCAGCGTTATAAAGGGTTGGTCGATGTATTATTAAGCTACGATACAGATTTTGCAAAAACTGAAAGTGAAATATTTAATAATTATTTAAGGCTTTTTAATCATTTTTATGGAGATGACACAGTCGAAGAAGCGCCTTTAGACAAAGATATTCCTGTAGATAGTAGTTTAGAAATTAACTAAAAATGTCTATAGTTCCTGTAAAAACGCCTTCGGTGGTTCAAAAAATGTTTCCAAAATATGTATGGAACATGGTAACTTCTGAGCCTGTTATTTATCTAACTTTTGATGACGGCCCTATTCCAGAAATCACAGAAAGTATCTTACAGCTTTTAAAAAAGTATGATGCCAAAGCGACGTTTTTTTGCATTGGTGATAATATTGAAAAACACCCTGATGTTTTTAAAAAGATAATTAATGATGGACATTCCGTTGGGAATCATACATACAACCATTTAAAAGGTTGGAAAACTAAAACGAAGGAATACCTTAAAAACGTATTAAAAGCACAAGAAAAAATGGATGATTTTATGGGAGAGCATCTTATGTTATCACATAAATTATTTCGCCCACCTTACGGACGCATAAAACTTAAACAATCGAAGCAACTTGCAACATTAGGCTATAAAATTATTATGTGGGATGTTTTACCTTTTGATTGGGATAAAACCTATTCAGAAGAAAAAGTATTAGAGCATATTATTAAAAATACTGAAAAAGGAAGCATTATTGTGCTTCATGATAGTCTAAAAGCATCAAAAAATATGCTTTATGTACTCCCAAAAATTTTAGAATATTACACCCATTTAGGATATTCGTTTAAAGCATTAAAATTATAAGTACTGCTTTATAATGCCGATCAAGGTATTGGCATCCTGCTCTCCGCTTTGACGCCATTTCATCTCACCATTTTTATAAATAATCAATGTTGGCAAGCCTTTGACCCTAAGTGCTTCGGCAAGTTCTTGGTTCTTTTCAACATCAATTTTAATAACCTTTGCTTTATCTCCAAGAGCAGCTGCTACATCTCTTAAAACTGGATGCATTGCTGTAGATTGATCATTCCATTCAGTGAAAAAATCTAACAAAACTGGAATATCTATATCTATTAGTTCTCCAAATTTTGACATATTCTATTGTTTATTAGTCAAATGTACTTATACAAACCTACGTATTTTTTTCATATTATAAATAATCACAGTATTTTATAATACAATTGTGAATCTATTAATATAAAAATACACAATTTCTTTATAACTACAACACATGCTTACAATTAAGCCATCTTAGCCCCCTTTTTAAGTTCAATAACAGTTATCTCTGGCCATATGCCTACACGTCCTGGAAATGCATGATATCCAAAACCTCTATTTACATTAATATACCTTCCAAATTCAGAATACAAGCCAGCCCATTGTTTGTAAACATATTGGGACGGACTCCACTTAAAAAATCCTGGAATTTCTATGCCCATTTGCAAACCATGGGTGTGACCACTCAAGGTTAGGTGGTAATTAAAATCATCGTGCTTTACTTTATATTCCCAATGAGACGGATCGTGAGACATAAGTATTTTAAAATCATCCCTTTGTATTCCCAAAGACGCTTGTTCTAAATCTCCTGCCTGATTAAAGCCTTTTCCCCAATTTTCGACACCAACCAACGCAATTTTTTGCCCATCTTTTTCAATATATCTATTTTCATTTAAAAGCAAATCAAAGCCTATTTTAGGGTGAACTTCTTTAACCGCTTGAAAATTCTTTACTTTATCGTCTTTTGAAGGCCAATCAACATAATCGCCATAATCATGATTTCCTAAAATAGAAAATTTACCATAGGGCGCTTCAAAGTCCTTAAATACATCTATCCAATTATCCATTTCGTCAGCCTTATTATTTACAATATCACCTGTAAAAAGAAGAAGATCGGATTGTTGCTCATTTATTAAATCAATGCCGTATTGAATCTTTTCTTTGTTTGTAAAACTCCCCGAATGAATATCAGATATTTGTGTAATAGTAAACCCATCAAAAGCATCGGGTAAATCGTCAAAAGTTAATTGATATTTTAAGACTTTATAATTGTAACGCCCTTGAAAAATGCCATATAAAAAGGCGGCAAACGGAATAGCGGCGATGCCTAGAGCTAATTGAGAAATAAATAAACGCCTACTAGCTATAGGTTGTGTTGGACTTGATGACACATATGATATCCCTTTTTGAAACATTCTAAAAACATCTTCACCAAACATAACAATCACGAGAACCAACTTTGGAATTAAAAAAGTAATTAATAATCCTGCTGCTAACTGAAACCCTTTGGTTTGCCCAGCGCTTCTTGGTGTTGCGTACAACGTATAAAATAAATTAAGATAAATTCCTAAGGCTATAAGAATCCAAATCACCCTAATAACCTTACTGTTTGAAATGGTTTTAAGTGCCTGAAAGGCATAAAACTCAACAACAAAAAAGATGATAGAAGAAATTAAAAGTGCCACTATAAAGCGAGACATAAGCTGTTTTTGTTTCAAATTTATAAAGTAAAATACATTATGACATGGTATTTAATGTAAGATTAACAATTTATTAGTCTAATACTAATAGAAAAGCTTAAGAAAATACTTAAGCTTTTTAAATTAAATTCCACACACAACCTAAATTTCTATTACAGAAAAGATGACTATGGGGGCTAAAAACCTTATATCAATCTACAGAACCTCAAAAAAAAAGCGCGTAATATAAAGTTTTTCTTATTTCAGATAATGTGTGGAATTATAAATTACCATTTTATATATTCTTCATTACTTCCGTCACTATCAATTTGATAATGAAAATCTATCTCTAATAAACCAGCCTCACCACTATAAGTATCAGTGCCTGCTGAAGAGTTTCTAAATAATCTGCACACTAACATATTAGACAGTGTTTTATCAGTAGCAACAATACCTCCGCTACCTAAAGGAGTAATAACATGTTCATATAAAGCAAAGATTTATAAACCGTATTTATAAGATTCTTTGAAACTTCCTTTTTTAATTATCTTAGATGACAATTACAATAACTATCTATTTGATGAAATATCAATTTTGATACTAATTAATAACTATTATTATTTTATATTCTTTCTAACCTTTAACAAATGAAAACCGATCCATTAAAACTAACCTCTGCTTTCATTATTCTATTGTTTATGCTCTCTTGTAAAAAAGAAATTCAGATTTTAGAATCTGCTCCAAAAGACAAACCTTTAATATCATACGTAAATCCATTTATTGGAACTGGTGGTCATGGTCACACGTTTCCTGGAGCTACATTGCCCTTTGGGATGATGCAATTAAGTCCCGACACTCGCCTTGATGGTTGGGATGGTTGTTCTGGTTATCATTACAGCGATAATTATATCTACGGGTTCTCACACACCCATTTAAGCGGAACAGGTGTTTCAGACTATGGTGATATATTGTTAATGCCAACAAATAAACAATGCTTTAACAATGGTGCAGATGGAAAATCAGGTTACAGAGCACCTTTCTCTCATGATACTGAAATTGCAGAACCTGGCTATTACAAAGTACATTTAGACAGTACAGATATAGATGTAGAACTAACCGTTTCAAAACGAAGTGGTGTACATAAATACCAATTCTCTTCGTCTGAAAAGCAATATGCCATTGTAGATTTAATTCATCGTGATAAGGTTTTAGACGCTCAAATTGAAAAGGTTTCTGATACTGAAATTACTGGTTACCGGTTTTCTGATGCTTGGGCAAAAGACCAACGCTTATTTTTTGTAATAAAAACATCGCATCCTTTTTCAGATGTTTTACAATCGCCACCAGAAGAAGGCATGGCAGGAGCACAAAAGATAGCTTTAAAGTTTTTAAACCCAAACAACGAACCCGTTTATATTAAAATAGGAATAAGCGCCGTAGATATTGCAGGTGCTAAAAAAAATCTGGACCAAGAAATTGGCAATAAAAGCTTCAATCAAGTTAAACAAGAAGCCCAAAATACTTGGGAACAAAAACTTGAAAAGATAGTTGTTGAAAGCAATACTAATGATTATAAAACCAATTTCTATACGTCTTTATATCATACCATGATTGCCCCAAATTTATATCAAGACGTTGATGGTCGATATCGCGGAATGGATTTAAACATTCATCAAACTAAAGATTTTGACTACTATACTGTATTTTCTCTTTGGGACACATATCGTGCTGCACATCCTTTATATACTATTATCGAGCAAGCTAAAACCAACGATTTTATAAACACTTTTATTGCTAAATATGATGAAGGTGGCATCATGCCTATTTGGGATTTAAGCGCTAATTACACGGGTTGCATGATTGGCTATCATGCCGCTCCAGTTATTGCAGATGCCTATTTAAAAGGTATAAAAAATTATAATGTAGAAAAGGTCTTTGAAGCCATGAAACATAGTGCTACACGAGATAAATTAGGATTAAAAAGTTATAAAAAACTTGGTTTCATTCCTGTGGAAGAAGAAAGCGAATCTGTTTCCAAAACCTTAGAGTATGCCTACGACGATTGGACCATAGCTCAAATGGCGAAAGCCATGGGAAAAGAAGTTGATTTTAAAATGTATTCTGAACGTGCGCAATACTATAAAAATGTATTCGATCCAGAATCCCAATTTATGAGAGGTCGCTTTAGAAATACATGGTTTACACCTTTCGATCCTTATGAGGTAAATTTTAATTACACTGAAGCCAACGCATGGCAGTACAGTTATTACGTTCCGCAGGATGTCTCAGGATTTATGACACTTCTTGGTGGAAAAGATAAACTAGACGCTAATCTTGATAACCTTTTTGCCGCAAAAGCAGAAACTTCTGGACGTAATCAAGCAGATATTACTGGTTTAATTGGCCAATATGCACATGGCAACGAACCCAGTCACCATATGGCCTATCTCTATAATTTTGTAAATAAACCATACAAAACACAAGAAAAAGTACATACAATTTTAACGCAATTGTACAAAAACCAACCTGATGGTATTTCTGGAAATGAAGATTGTGGACAGATGAGTGCTTGGTATGTGTTTAGTAGCTTAGGGTTTTATCCCGTAACTCCTGGAAGTAACCAATACATTATTGGAACTCCATTATTTGAAAAAGCTACAATCAATCTAGAAAATGGGAAACAGTTCAACATTCGAGCTAATAATTTAACTAAAGAGAATTTATACATCAAATCTGCTTCATTAAACGGCAACAATTTAAATAAAACATTTTTATCGCATAATGATATTGTAAATGGAGGTGATTTAGTATTTGAAATGAATAATCAACCCTCAGATTGGGGAATAAATGAAGGCCAAGAACCGAAAACCGAAATCAAAGAAAACCTAATCACACCAGCGCCTTTTATTGCTAAAGGCGATATTGCTTTTAAAGGTGAAACCAGAGTGGTTTTAGAGAATGTAGATAAAACGGCTATTATTGTTTATAGTTTAAACGATAATGAATTTAAAGAATATAACACACCTCTTGTTATTTCGGAAGCTTCTAATCTGAAAGTTTATTCAGAAAAAAACGGAATAAAAAGCGCAACAATCGAAACACAATTCTATAAAATTGATCCGAATATTTCAATCAAATTAGAAACAGAATATGCTAACCAATACAATGGTGGCGGAACCAACGCTCTTATTGATGGTGTTTATGGCACAGAAGATTTTAGAACAGGTACTTGGCAGGGTTACTGGAATGAAGATCTTATTGCCACCGTTGATCTTGGTCAAGAAAAAAAATTAAGTGAAATTTCTATAGGATTTTTGCAAGATCAACGAAGTTGGATTTTTTATCCCTCAGAAGTAGAGTTCCTTTTGTCTAAAGATGGTAACAACTTTATTAAATTGCCATTGACTAAACGAACATTTGATACAAAAACTTCAGAAGATGTTCAAATTACAAAAGTTTTATACTTTATTAAAGACCCATCAAAATACCGTTATGTTAAAATCATCGCTAAAAAATTAGGAAAACTTCCAAAATGGCATTTAGGCTATGAACACGATGGGAAAAGCTGGATTTTTACTGACGAGATCACCATAAAATGAACATTATGAAACTAAGAATATTTTTAAATTACAATAAATACAGTCAGTCTTAGTGCAATAAATCTAACAGTGCTTTTATTTTATCTACATTAGAAATTGCAATTGCAGTTTCATTAAAATGCTTTTCACTATTCATTCTTATTTTAGGAATGCCTTTTGTATATTGAAATTCAGAAAGAGAACAATGAATTTCCTCAAAACCAGCATTTTTGAATTTCAATGCATTTTCTAAAGATATACCGCCAGCTGGCAATATAGTTATATTTCCTTGTGAGTATTCTTTTAATTTTGTTAAAGTTATTAAACCTTCTAAAGCGGTAACTTCTTGACCAGATGTTAAGACACGATGCACTCCTATTTCAATCAAATCATTTAAACTATTAAAAGTGTCCGGGACCCAATCAAAAGCACGATGAAACACAAAAGGTAAAGGTTTAGCGAGCTTTACAAGTTCATGTGTTCGTAATACATCTATTGAGAAATCTGTTTTTAATACCCCTGAAACAATTCCTGCACAACCCAGCTCTTTGCAGATTTCAATATCTTTTTTCATAATATTAAATTCCTCAATAGAATATGTGAAATTTCCACTTCTTGGTCGTATCAAAATAAAAACAGGTATAGATAGTGTTTCTATAACCTGCTTAATCAACCCGTAGGACGGGGTAATACCTCCAACCGCCAATTCGGTGCATAATTCAACACGGTGCGCTCCTGCTGCTTCTGCATTGCTAGCAGAAGCATACGAATTTGCACAAATTTCAACTATCATAAATTATGACTTAATAAGACGTTTGAAAATACGTTATTTAATTTCATCAGTTATGTTTTCATATAAAACTACTAATATTCATAAAAATATTCTAGTTAATTATCTATATCTTGGTATTTTAGTTCTATGTAAAAAACAAAGCCAATCATTTAAACAAGGATGTATCTATTCAAAATAGATCTTTTATTACAATAAATTCATGGAAAGACGAAAGTTTTTAAAAAATTCAACGCTTACAGCAGCTGGTATTATATCTACGCCTCTTTTGGCCTCCTTTGAAAAGAAAAATAAGAACAGGTTACGCAATACTGCGAAATCTGTTTTACCAATGGTAGTTTCTACCTGGCATGTTAAAAACGCAACTGCTAAAGCTTGGGAAGTACTTCAAAATGGAGGAAGTGCACTAGATGCAGTTGAACAAGGTTGTATGGTTGAGGAAGCTAATGAAAAAGGACAATCGGTTGGCAAAGGAGGTTTGCCAGACAGAGATGGCAACGTTACCCTAGACGCCTGCATTATGGATAAACATGGTAATTGTGGTTCTGTGGTGTATCTTCAAAATATTACACATGCTGTATCGGTTGCTAGAAAAGTTATGGAGCAGACACCTCACGTGATGCTAGCCGGTGAAGGAGCAAAACAATTTGCCATCTCAAAAGGATTTAAAACAGAAAATTTATTAACAGAAGCTTCAAAAAAAGCGTGGAAAGATTGGAAAGTTAAAAGTGCATACAAACCTATTATTAATATAGAAAACCATGATACTATAGGCATGATAGCGATAGATAAAAATGGTGATATTTCTGGTGCTTGTACCACTAGTGGTTTGGCTTATAAAATGGGTGGGCGCGTTGGCGATAGTCCAATTATTGGTGCTGGTTTATTTGTAGACAATGAAATTGGAGCATGTGTTGCAACTGGTTTAGGTGAAGAAGTCATTAAAACAGTAGGAAGCTTTTTGGTAGTAGAATTAATGAGACAAGGAAAAACGCCTCAAGAGGCTTGCGAAGAAGCTATCAGCAGGATTGTCAACAAACCTAATAGTGATTACAAAAGCTTTCAGGTGGGTTATATCGCCGTAAACAAGGAAGGTCAAACAGGAAGTTATTCAATTCACCAATGGTTTAGTATGACCAAATTTCAAGATGGTAAAAATGAGCAAATCCAATCAAATTATTTCTTAAAAAACTAAGTCTTGTTAACAAATATTACTTCAAACCTGCGTTAAGTTTTGTAGTTTTGGTATTCTATCAATATTTCAAATATGTCAGAACAAAAACGTCTATTTTTAGTTGATGCCTATGCCCTTATTTTTCGTGGCTACTATGCCTTTATAAAAAATCCTAGAATCAATTCAAAAGGTCTTGACACGTCGGCTATTATGGGGTTTATGAATTCCCTTTTAGACGTTATAAAACGTGAACGTCCAGATCACCTGGCTGTTTGTTTTGATAGAGGCGGCAGTGTAGACCGTGTTGAAATGTTTGAAGCGTACAAAGCCAACAGAGACGAAACACCCGAAGCCATTAAAATAGCAGTTCCTTATATTGAACAAATCCTAAAGGCCATGCATATTCCTATTATGGTTAAGGAAGGATTTGAAGCTGATGATGTGATAGGAACACTTTCAAAACAAGCCGAAAAAGAAGGTTACAAAACGTTTATGGTGACTCCAGATAAGGATTTTGCGCAGTTAGTATCTGAAAATATTTTTATGTACAGACCCGTTTTTGGCGGTGGTTACGAAACATGGGGCATCCCCGAAGTTCAGAAAAAATTTGAAGTAGAAAACCCATTGCAGGTTATTGACTTTTTGGGTATGATGGGAGATTCATCCGATAATATTCCAGGATTACCGGGTGTTGGCGAAAAAACAGCAAAAAAATTCCTTGCACAATACGGCAGCATGGAAAACTTACTCGCTAACACACATGAGCTAAAAGGAAAAATGAAAGAAAAGGTTGAAGGAGCCAAAGAATTGGGAATGTTATCCAAAAAACTAGCGACAATCATGCTTGATGTTCCTGTGGAATTTGATGCTAAAGATTTTGAATTAGACCAGCCAGATGTCGAAAAAGTAACGGGAATTTTTGAAGAATTAGAATTCAGACAGTTGCTTACCAATTTTCAAAAAACATTTTCAAATGAAGTTCAATCGGCCTCAGATATCGCAAAAGACAACGCATCAAAAAAAGAAAAAGTAGAAACGAAAGCTACAAACACCAGTGCTGGAGCCGGACAGTTTTCTTTATTTGGCGGTAATTCAGAAGAAGATATTACAGCAAATTTCAGTAGCCGAAATACCATTGAAACGACCTCTCATTTCTATCAAAGTATAGCCTCTGGTATGGCAACGAAATTATTCATTAATAATTTAATGAAGCAAACCTTTGTTTGTTTTGATACCGAAACCACAGGTATTAACCCCATCACTGCTACTTTAGTTGGTATTTCTTTTTCTTGGGAAGTGGGCAAAGGCTTTTACTTGCCATTTCCTGAAAACAGGGAGGAAGCCCAAGCAATCATTGAACAATTACGGCCATTTTTTGAAAATGAAAACATTCAAAAGATTGGACAAAATTTAAAATACGACATTAAAGTTCTTCATAAATATAATGTAAAAGTAAAAGGTCCTTTATTTGACACCATGTTGGCTCATTACCTTATAAACCCAGATATGAGGCATAATATGGATGTATTAGCGGAAACGTATTTGAATTACACTCCGGTTTCTATAACAGAACTGATTGGTAAAAAGGGGAAAAATCAACTTTCAATGCGAGATGTTCCTTTAGAAAAACAAACCGAATATGCTGTTGAAGATGCCGATATCACATTGCAACTAAAAGAACATTTTGAAAAAGAATTGGGCGAAGCCAATACACAAACTCTTTTCGATGAGATTGAAATTCCGCTATTACGGGTATTAGCAGCTATGGAATTAGAAGGTATTAATCTTGATAAAGATTTTCTAAATTCTCTTTCTGAGCAACTCAACATAGATATCGCTAAACTTGAAAAGTCTATTTACAAAGCCGCTGGTGAGGAATTTAATATCGCATCACCAAAACAATTAGGAGATATTCTTTTTGATAAACTAAAACTAGTTGATAAACCTAAAAAAACCAAAACAGGTCAATATGCAACTGGAGAAGATATTTTAAGTTATTTGGCAAAAGAACATGACATTGTTAAAGATATTTTGGAGTATCGCGGACTTTCTAAATTAAAAAGCACCTATGTTGATGCCTTGCCAAACCAAGTAGAAGCCATAACAGGCAGAGTTCATACCGATTATATGCAAACCGTTGCTGCCACAGGTCGTTTAAGTAGTAACAATCCTAATTTACAGAACATTCCGATTCGTACAGAACGCGGAAGGCAAGTTAGAAAAGCCTTTATTCCAAGAGATGAAAATTATACGCTTTTAGCTGCAGATTATTCTCAAATAGAACTGCGCATTATTGCTGCCTTAAGCGAGGAAGAAACAATGATTCAAGCCTTTAAAAATGGTGAAGATATTCATGCAAGCACCGCTTCAAAAGTGTTTAATATCCCTTTAAATGACGTGACACGCGAACAACGTAGCAACGCCAAAACCGTAAACTTTGGTATAATTTATGGAGTTTCGGCCTTTGGTTTAAGTAATCAAACCGATTTAACACGAAGTGAGTCAAAAGAATTAATTGATACCTATTATGAAACCTATCCTAAATTAAGACAATATATTAATAATCAAATTAATTTTGCTCGAGAAAACGGGTATGTGCAAACCGTTTTAGGAAGGCGTCGATATTTAAAAGATATTAATTCCAGAAATGCCGTTGTGCGCGGGGCAGCAGAACGTAATGCCGTAAATGCACCTATTCAAGGTAGTGCAGCAGATATTATTAAAATTGCTATGATTCGTATTTTTGATAAATTAGAAGCCAGTAATTATAAAACTAAAATGCTATTACAAGTACATGATGAATTGGTGTTTGATGTCTATAAACCAGAACTTGAAAGCATTAAAACCTTGGTGAAAACCGAAATGGAACACGCATATAAACTTGAAGTCCCATTAGATGTTGATTTGGGCGTTGGTAATAATTGGTTGGAGGCGCATTAAAGGGTTTTTTAACATCAATTTTTTTATAATGGCGTATCTTGGGTTGGAGGTTTGGTAATTTTAAAAATGAATATTGTAATTCAAAAAGCTATCGTCGATTCTTCTTACTCCGAAACTTAGCTTTATCTTTTCGTTTATTAAAAGGAATGGCATCATCATAAGTATTCTTTGGTTCACCTTGAGGTTTATTTTTACGCCACTTCTCATTTTTTTCTGGCAGCAGTACTTTTAATAAATCTTGACGTCCCAACTTATTAAGCGTGTTTTTAATCCAGGCTTTATTTTCATCTTTATACCAAAAGAAAAAACGATGTTGTTCATCCTTTTCTTTTTTAGTAACTGGTGTTTTTACTTTTTGAAGTGTGTAAGGATGATAGCCGCTATAATATATAACTGTAGCAACCGTCATAGGTGTTGGTGTAAAACCTTGTACTTGCTCTAACTGAAATCCCATATCTTTAGTTTCGGCTGCTAAATTTGCCATATCCTCCACTTCACAAGCAGGATGATTCGAAATAAAATAAGGTATCAGCTGTAACTTCAACTTATGCTTAATATTAATTTTATCAAAACGCTCTTTAAACTTATGGAAATACGTAAATGACGGTTTTCGCATTAATTTCAAAACAGGGTCACTAGTATGTTCTGGCGCTACTTTAAGTCGACCAGAAACATGCTTTGTCATTACCTCTTCGGTATAATCATCAAGTTCTTTTGGATCCGCATTTTTATTGAATTCTGGCACCAGCATATCATGGCGAATACCACTTCCTATAAACGATTTTTTAACTTTCGGATGACTATCAACCGCTTTGTATAAATCAGTTAAAGGCTTATGAGATGTATCTAAATTGCTGCAAATAACTGGCGAAATACAACTAGGTGCTACACATTTATCGCAAATAGACTGTACCTTACCTTTCATCTTATACATATTAGCACTTGGTCCACCAATATCAGATAAGTAACCTTTAAAATTTGGCATATTTGCCACTGTATCAACCTCTCTTAAAATAGATTCCTGACTACGAGAAGCAATAAACTTACCTTGATGCGCAGAAATAGTACAAAAACTACAGCCTCCAAAACAACCTCTATGAACGTTAATGGAAAACTTAATCATTTCATACGCAGGAATAGGTCCTCGCTTATTGTATTTGGGGTGCGGCAAACGTGTATAAGGCAACTCAAAAGACGCATCAATTTCGGCTTCCGTCATTGTAGGATATGGCGGATTTATAATCAACATCTTATCACCTACTTTCTGAAAAATACGGCGTGCTGCTAACTTATTAGATTCTTGTTCTATAATCTTAAAATTAGAAGCATAAGCTTTTTTATCCTTTAAACACGCTTCATGAGATTTTATTGTAATATCTTCCCAATTGCTATTTTTAGGAACTTTTTCATTAGAATCAACTAAAATAGCGGTTTGTTCTATAGTGTTTAAATTAGAAAACGGCACCCCTTTTTGAAGCAAACGGACGACCTCGCGCAAAGGCTGTTCACCCATACCATACACCAACATATCTGCTTTAGAACTTTCTAAAATAGATGGCATCAATTTATCACTCCAATAATCGTAATGGGTTACACGACGCAAAGATCCTTCAATCCCACCAATTAAAACAGGCACATCTGGCCATTTTTCCTTTAAAATATTAGAATAAACCGTTACTGCATAATCTGGCCTAAAACCAATATCTCCATTAGGTGTATACGCATCTTTATCTCTGCGCTTCTTATTTGCATTATAGTTGCTAAGCATAGAATCCATACACCCCCCAGTTACTCCAAAAAACAACTTTGGAGCGCCCATTTTAACAAAATCTTGAAGATTATCATTCACATTAGGTTGTGGTACCAACGCAACACGCAAACCATAACTTTCTAAAATTCGACCAATAACTGCTGGTCCAAACGATGGATGATCTACATAAGCGTCACCACTAAATAGAATAACATCTAGTGCATCCCAACCGCGTATTTTAACCTCTTTGTTTGTGGTAGGCAACCAATCTGAAAGTTTTAATTCTTGCATAGCATTGCAAAAATAGACAAAAATCAACTCCTACAGTTTATTTATTATGAGTAAACCTTTAATCTATTAATCCTGTAAAGGAGTTCAAATAAATTAGACTTTTTTAAAATTGAGTATTTTGAAAACTATTACGCAAATAAAAGAAGTAATTTTTTTATTACTTTTAATCTTCCAATTTTCATTTAATCCAAGAACAATCCATCTAAATATGAAAATTTCAAGAACCCTTTTAATATTATTTTTTCATGCTTAAGTTATATTATGTATGCTCAGGAGTTAGCGTTTGCAAATCTGTTACAAAATATTGATAACAGAGAAAAGACATCATTAAATGGGCTTTGGGATATTATTGTCGATCCACTTGAGAACGGTTATTACAACCATAGAATGCAACCAAGAAACAATGGTTTTTTTATTAATAAAAAAATGCAATCACCATCTTATCTTATTGAGTATGTTTTTGATACAAGTTATCAACTTATGGTCCCAGGTGATTGGAATACACAAATGGATAAACTATATTATTATGAAGGAACTGTTTGGTATAAAAAAGACTTTCATTATAATAGAAAAAAAGATGAAAATTAGATGGGTTTATATTAAATACGAAAATCAACTAGTTAAAGTATCCAATAATCACAAAAACTCAAAAACCATATATTTATGTCATTAACTCATTATATCGATTAGAATTTCTTTGAAGGAAAATGATTCTACATATTTGTTATCTTTGGTTAATGTGTCAAATCTTTTTGAATTTTTACTTAATGAAGCATTCGAAACCCTCTTGCAACCAATAATAAAAAATAAATGAGAAAAATAGGACTAGCCCTTGGAGGTGGAGCAGTTTTAGGTGCTGCTCACGTAGGAGTACTGAGAGCTATCAATGATATTGAGCTTAAGATTGATTATATTTCCGGAACCAGTATAGGAGCCTTTGTTGCAGCATTTTATGCTTTTGGGAAAAACCACAAAGATATTGAGGATATTGCATCAGAATTAACGTGGATAGATATTACAAATATATCACTTTCACGCTATGGGTTACTTTCAAATAAAAAATTAGGTGACCTCATTGTGAAACATATTGGTGACGCACAAATAGAAGATGCTAAAATCCCTTTAACTATCATTGCAACAAATGCTGGAAATGGCGAAAAAGTAGTTTTAAATAAAGGATCTGTTGCTAAAGCCGTTATGGCGAGCACATCGATTCCTGGAATATTCATACCGGTAGAGAGCGATGACAATATGTTACTTGACGGTGGAATTGTTGAAAATGTACCCATAAATACAGTAAAAGAAATGGGAGCAAATTTTATTATCGGCATTGATTTAAATGCCAAGCATACCTATCAAAAACCAAATAATATTCTAGATGTCATTTTAAATAGCTTTCATTTTATTATGAAACAATCTACGAAACTACAGACTAAAAATGCTGATATATTGATTCGACCAGATTTATCATCATTTAATAGATCTGATATAGACCAAGTAGAAGACCTCATGACCAAAGGCTATGAAGATGCTAAAAAATCATTTAAAAAAGCGAAACTTAATAAAAAAATGAATTAGCTTCAAGATGGCATCTACAACCTTAAAAGAAAACTTAAATTTTAAATAGCTTTTTCTACAAACTTTTATTCATAAAAATTACAGAAATCTCATTTGATTTTTTTTAATAAAAATACTCTTATTAATGGACTAAAAAATTCTAATAAGACCTCAATTAGTTCAACAGTTTTAAGCTTTAAAAAGACATTCACTCACTTATCAAAAAAATTACCACTTGACTATTTGGTAATCACATAGATTATCGTAAATTTGCAAACTCTTTTTGAGAGAGGAATGTTTAATTAGAAAAAATAATAAGTGTGGACACATTAAGCTACAAAACGATTTCAGCAAACAAAGCTACTGTAAACAAACAGTGGGTTTTAGTTGATGCTGAAGGTCAGGCGCTTGGTCGTTTAGCTTCTAAAGTTGCAAAACTTTTAAGAGGCAAACACAAGCCAAACTTCACACCTCACGTTGATTGTGGTGATAACGTAATTGTTATCAACTCAGAAAAAATCAGTTTATCTGGTAACAAATGGAACGATAAAACGTACATTCGTCACACAGGTTATCCTGGAGGTCAAAGAAGTTTAACTGCTACAGAATTGTTTGGAAAAGATCCTGCAAGAGTAGTAGAAAAATCAGTTAAAGGAATGTTGCCTAAAAACAAATTAGGGGCAGATTTATTCCGTAATCTAACAGTTGTTGTTGGTTCAGAGCATGCTCATGCTGCACAAAAACCAGAAACAATTAATTTAAACGAATTCAAATAATGGATGTAATTCACAAAATTGGCCGTAGAAAGACGGCTGTTGCTCGTGCTTATGTTGCTCCAGGAAAAGGCAACATTACAATTAATAAAAAAGACTTAGCTAATTACTTTACTACAGCTACCTTACAGTACAAAGTAAAGCAACCTTTAGTTTTGACTAACAATGACGACAACTTTGATATTACAGTAAATGTATATGGAGGTGGTATTACTGGACAAGCAGAAGCTGTTCGTTTAGCCCTTTCTCGCGCAATGTGTGAGATTGATGCTGAAAACAGATTAACACTTAAACCAGAAGGTTTATTAACAAGGGACCCTAGAATGGTAGAGCGTAAAAAATTCGGACAGAAAAAAGCGCGTAAAAAATTCCAATTCTCAAAACGTTAATATTATCGTTGAATTCACTTTCAACAAAAAACAAAATTTTAAACAAGTTATTGTTGTCCTAGTCCAAAAGACAGGATTTAGTTTAGCATCTAAATGATTAAGGCGAATTTTTAAAAATGACCACTTAATCATTGCTAATTCAACAGAACGTAAACTATTACAAAAATGGCAGTAGAAGTAAAAGAATTACTTGAAGCAGGTGTACACTTCGGTCACCTAACACGTAAATGGGATCCAAACATGGCTCCTTACGTATATATGGAGCGTAACGGTATCCATATTATTAATCTTTATAAAACAGCAGCTAAAATAGAAGAAGCAGGGGCAGCGCTTAGCAAAATTGCTAACTCTGGTCGTAAAATTTTATTTGTTGCTACAAAAAAGCAAGCAAAAGATATTGTTGCTGAAAAAGCAGGAGATATCAACATGCCTTACATCACAGAAAGGTGGCCAGGTGGTATGTTAACTAACTTTGTTACTATTAGAAAAGCTGTTAAAAAAATGGCATCAATTGATAGGATGAAGAAAGACGGAACGTTCATGACGCTTTCTAAAAAAGAGCGTTTACAAGTTGACCGTTTAAGAGCTAAGTTAGAGAAAAACTTAGGTTCTATTAGTGATATGACACGTTTACCAGGTGCTTTATTTGTTGTAGATATTAAACGTGAACATATCGCGATTAAAGAGGCTCAAAAATTAAACATTCCAATTTTTGCAATGGTAGATACCAACTCAGACCCGCGTCAAGTTGATTATGTAATACCTGCAAACGATGACGCTTCTAAATCAATAGATAAAATTTTATCTCACGTAACATCTGCAATATCTGAAGGATTAGCAGAACGTAAAGCAGAAAAAGATGCTTCCGATGAAGGTTCAGATTTAAATGAAAAAGTTGTAACTAAAAAAACAGCTAAAAAAGAAACGGAAAAAGTAGTTGAGGAAACAACTGAAAAAGTAGTTGAAAAAACGACTAAAGAAACAGTTGAAAAACCAGCTAAAAAAGAAACTCCAAAAGCTAAAACTAAAAAAGTTGCAGCTGACGAAGAAGAATAATTAAAAACTAATAAAGCATACATAAGTCGTTTAATTATTTTCTTCATAGAAATCAATTGAGCGACTTTTTTAAATTTAAAACATATGGAATCTACAGTAAAAATAACTGCCGCAGAAGTAAATAAACTTAGACAAGCTACGGGTGCAGGAATGATGGACTGCAAAAAAGCTCTAGTTGAAGCTGGAGGAGATTTTGATAAAGCTATTGCAGTTTTACGTAAAAAAGGACAAAAAGTTGCCGAAAAAAGAGCTGATAGAGACTCTTCTGAAGGTGCTGCTATTGCTAAAATTAATGACGACCAAACAACTGGTGTTGCTATTGTATTAGGTTGTGAAACTGATTTTGTTGGTAAAAACGAGAACTTTATAGCCTTGGCTAATCAATTCGCTGAAGTAGCTCTAAATTGCGCTACTAAAGAAGAATTTTTAGCGGCAGATTTTGGCGGTATGTCAGTTGCTGACAAATTAACTGAGCAAACTGGGGTTATTGGTGAAAAACTAGATATTACTAGTTTTGAGAAATTAGAAGCTCCTTACGTTGGGTATTATGTACATATTAATAAAATTGCTGCTTTAGTTGGTCTTTCTGCAAAGGTAGACAATGTTGAAACTCTAGTTAAGGATGTAGCAATGCAGGTGGCTTCAATGGGTGCTACTACCTTATCTTATAAAGATTTTGACCCTGCATTTATTGCTTCGGAAACTGAAGCTAGAATTGCTGTAATTGAAAAAGATAATATTGAATTAGGTCGTTTAGGTAAAACACTTAAAAACGTACCTAAATATATTTCGATGGCGCAATTAACTCCAGAGGTAATAGCGCAAGCTGAAGAAGATGCTAAAGCTGAGTTAAAAGCTGAAGGAAAACCAGAACAAATCTGGGATAGAATTTTACCAGGAAAAATGGAACGTTTTATTTCTGATAACACAACACTTGACCAAGAAAAATGTTTATTAGATCAAAACTTTATTAAAGATGAGAAAATAAATGTTGCTAAATACGTAGCATCTTATGGAGACGTTGAAGTTACAGGTTTTAAAAGAGCTACTGTTGGATAATTAATTACAAGCCCTTTTCATTGGGTACTTAAATAAGATAGGCCATTATACTTTGAAGTATAATGGCTTTTTTTTATAACAAAAGATCTCAAACAAATTAAGATCATATTTAAATTTTATCTACTCACTGTCATTTTGATAAATTGGTCTTCGGTAAACAACAAAAAATTGATTAGTTTTGTTAAACGTTAAAGCACATTATGAAGTACAAAAGAATCCTACTTAAATTATCTGGCGAAGCCTTAATGGGAAGTCGTCAATATGGTATAGACCCAGAACGTTTAGCCGAATATGCAGAAGATGTAAAAACGATTACAGACCAAGGTGTTGAAGTTGCTATAGTTATTGGTGGTGGAAACATCTTTAGAGGTGTTTCTGGAGCTAGCAAAGGTATGGATCGAGTTCAAGGAGACCATATGGGCATGTTAGCAACTGTTATTAATGGTTTAGCCTTACAGAGTGCTTTAGAAAATGCAGGAATCCCTACAAGGTTGCAGTCTGCCATAAAAATTAACGAAGTTGCTGAACCTTTTATTAGAAGAAGAGCCATGCGACACCTTGAAAAAGGACGTGTTGTTATTTTTGGAGGTGGCACAGGAAATCCATACTTCACAACAGATTCTGCTGCCGTTTTAAGAGCTATTGAAATTGAAGCTGATGTTATTTTAAAAGGAACACGTGTTGATGGAATTTATAATGTCGATCCAGAAAAAGATGCAAAAGCGATAAAATTTAATAGTATTTCTTTTGATGAAGTTCTTAAAAAAGGATTAAAAGTTATGGATACAACTGCATTCACACTTAGCCAAGAAAACGATTTACCTATTATTGTATTTGATATGAATAAAAAAGGAAATCTTTTAAAAGTTGTTTCTGGAGAAAATATTGGTACTGAAGTTAATTGCTAATCTAAGGCATTTTTTTTATATTAATTGAAAATTAAAGTTATTAGTGATGAATGAAGATATACAATTCATATTGGACACAGCTAAAGAAGCCATGGATAATGCTATTAAGCATTTAGAAAAACAATTTGTAAATATTAGGGCAGGAAAAGCTAGTCCCGCCATGCTTGGAAGCGTAATGGTTGATTATTACGGCTCGCAGACACCTCTAAATCAAGTTGCCAATGTTAATACACCTGATGGAAGAACCATTACAGTACAACCTTGGGAAAAAAGTATGCTTCAAGAGATTGAAAAAGCGATCATGGTGGCTAATTTAGGTCTTAACCCAATGAATAATGGTGAAACAATTATCATCAATGTACCTCCCTTAACTGAGGAACGTAGAAAGAATTTAGCAAAGCAAGCTAAAGCGGAGGCAGAAGATGCTAAAATTGGTGTTAGAAGTGCTAGAAAAGATGCCAACAGCGATATTAAAAAATCGGACGTCTCAGAAGATTTACAGAAAAATGCAGAAATTGATATACAAAATTTGACAGACAAGTATGTTAAAACAATTGATGATATTCTTGAAGTCAAGGAGAAAGAAATTATGACTGTATAATTTGAGAAGCGACTAAAATGTCGCTTTTTTTTTAACATTAACTTTTTTTTGCATTGATGGTAAAACTCAGCACCTTTATTTACATTGTGTTTTTTTCTTGTGTTTTGCATTCTCAACCTATTTTAGAAAATAAGGAAGCCTCTAAACAAGACACCATAAAAAAAAAGGAGTTTTTAAAACAACTTAATAATGGCTACTTCCCTACTAAATATTTTAACTTCGATTTAAAATACCTTATAAAATACAACCAATATGAAGCCTTAAGAACAGGCCTTGGCGGCATAACGAATGATGCTTTTTCAGAAAAACTAAAATTAAATTCCTATGTGGTATATGGGTTTAGAGACCATCGATTTAAATATAGTTTCGGTACAAGTTTAAGATTAGGAGAAAGAACAAATACGTGGTTAAACGCATCATATACGGATGATTTACAAGAGTCAGGTAGTTCTGCTTTTCTTACAGACAAGCGTCAATTTCAATTATTTGAACCACGTTTATTAAATATTAGCTTATTTCATAAACATACAACTAGAGCAATTTCCTTAGAACATGAATTTAGTCCTAATCTTCAAACAGAAACACAATTAGCAACAAGTTATATTGTACCAACTTACAATTATAACTTTTTAATTAATAGGAATAACTATGACTCTTTTCATGTAAGCACAATAAAAACATCGTTACAGTGGAGTCCGTTTGACAGATATATTTTATCAAATAACAGATATCAAAAAACCGTAAATGGGTATCCTAAATTCACATTACAATACACAAAAAGTATCAATGGGTTGATTGATGGAGATTTTAATTTCTCAAAACTTGATTTTAGAGCAATCCATCAAATAAACCATGCTAATAAGTCACTTTCAGAATTAACAGTAGTCTCCGGAACAACTAGCGGAGAAACACCGTTAACGCATTTATATCACGCATATCCAAATAACATTAACAAAGAAACCATTCTGCAACGTTTTTCAGTCGCAGGTATTAATAGTTTTGAAACCATGTTTTTTAATGAATTCTTTTCAGATAGATTTACTACATTTCAATTAAAGCATTTTTTTAAACCCTTTAGAATCTCAGCGCGATTTAAACCTCAATTAGTCATAATTTCAAGATATGCAATAGGTGATATAAAAAACACAGAAAGACATCAAAATATTACTTTTAATTCTTTAAACAAAGGATATACAGAATCTGGATTTGAATTGAATAAACTATTTTTTGGTTTTGGTTTAAGTTTCACGTATCGTTATGGGGCATACCATCTGCCAACAATTGGCGATAATGTTGCTTTGAAGTTCACATTTAACGTAACATTATAACACTATAATCATTTCTAATACGTTGTTTTTTCTACCTTTGCGCATCTTTTATACAAAACATGTTAAAACTTTTTACAAAAGATTTTTGGGACATCATTGCAAGACTCATTTTAAGAAATAAAATAGTCATTCTACTTGGTCTTATTTCTGTTACAGTATTCTTCAGCTTTCAGTGGGAAAATATGAGGTTTACCTATACAGAAGCCAACTTATTACCTGATGATCACGAGGTAAATGTGACTTACAATAACTTTCTAGATAAGTTTGGCGAAGAAGGTAATCTTATTGTTTTAGGAGTTAAAGATTCAACACTTTTTACTGTTGAAAAACTGAACGCTTGGAATAAACTATCGGACGACTTTAAAAAGCAAGAAGGCGTTGAAATGGTAGTTTCAATAAAAGATCTTCAAAAACTTGTTAAAGATAATGTAAATGAAAAATTTGTTCTAGAGCCCTTTATAAAAGATTCTATTGCCACAATGCAACAAATAGAAACTCTAGAACATGATTTGTTTAAAAAATATCCTTTTTATGACAATTTTTTGTTTAATAAAGAAACAAAAACCATAAGAACTGCAATTTATTTAAATAAAGATATTGTAAACACCTCTGCTAGAAAAGATTTTGTAATTTCTGTATTACAACCTAAGATAAAAGCATTTGAAGATGCAAACAATTTAGACGTTAGAGTCTCAGGAATGCCTTACATCCGAACTTTAAACTCACAGAATATTATTGATGAAATAGGGTTGTTTATTATAGCTGCCTTACTAGTAACATCGCTCATTTTCTTTTTCTTTTTTAGATCGTTTAGAGCCACCTTAATATCGCTTATAGTAGTTTGTACTGGAGTGATGTGGACCTTTGGTATTCTAGGGCTATTAAATTATGAGATTACCGTTTTAACAGCGTTGATTCCTCCCTTAATTATTGTAATTGGAATTCCAAACTGTATATTTTTAATTAATAAATATCAACACGAAGTAAAACTTCATGGTAATAAAGTAAAATCACTACAACGTGTTATCACAAAAATTGGTAATGCTACATTAATGACCAACGTAACAACAGCATCTGGATTTGCAACATTTATTTTAACGGAAAGTAAATTATTAAAAGAGTTTGGTACCGTAGCATCATTAAGCATCTTAGCCATTTTTATTTTATGTATACTAATTATTCCAATATTATATTCTTTCTTACCTTATCCGAAAGAGCGCCATTTAGAGCATTTAAATAGACGTTGGATTGGATATTTTGTCGACTGGATAGAACGTATAGTTAAGCAAAAACATATTGCTATTTATGCCACAGCTGTGTTGCTCATTATTTTGAGTTTTATAGGGATCTATCAAATTAAGATTTCAGGAAGTTTAATCGAGGATATGCCTAAAAATGCTGATTTTTTTAAAGACATTCGCTTTTTTGAAGAGGAATTTAATGGCATTATGCCTTTAGAAATTATGGTAGACACGAAACGTAAAAAAGGCGTCATGAAATTATCTACTTTAAGACGCATGAATGAACTTGAGGGGTTAATTATTGAAATACCAGAATTGTCAAGACCAATATCTGTGGTAAGTTTAGTGAAATATTCGAAACAGGCTTATTACAATGGGAACCCAAAACATTACCAGTTACCTACATCACAAGAGAATAGTTTTATTTTATCGTATGCTAAAAACTCAACCTCAGACGTAGGTTTGTTTAAAAACTTTGTTGATAGCACAGGTCAATATGCACGTATTACCACCTTTATGAAAGATATTGGTACTGATAAGATGGAGTATATTGAGGAAAATATTCAGAATAAAATAAACAATGTTTTTCCAGAAAAACAATATAATGTCACTATGACTGGTAAAGCACTGGTGTTTCAAAAAGGCACAAAATACTTAGTAAAAAATCTTGCCATATCACTTACGCTTGCCATATTTTTAATTTCATTATTTATGGCTTATCTCTTTAGGTCCTTTAAAATGATTATTGTATCTCTTATTCCTAACCTATTACCTTTATTAATTACTGCAGGTTTAATGGGATATTTAGGTGTTCCTATAAAACCATCAACGATATTAGTTTTTAGTATTGCCTTCGGAATTTCCGTAGATGACACCATTCACTTTTTAGCAAAATACAGACAAGAATTACAAGCTAACCATTGGAGAATTAAAAAGTCGGTATACGCTGCCTTAAGAGAAACCGGTGTGAGTATGTTTTACACTTCAATCGTTTTGTTTTTTGGATTTTCCGTATTCACCATTTCAAATTTTGGTGGTACTGTTGCATTAGGCGCATTAGTATCTGTTACGCTGTTATTTGCTATGTTATCAAACCTCATTCTTTTACCTTCGTTACTACTTTCGCTAGAAAGAAGTATTGCTAATAAAAATGTGTTGAAAGAACCAGCAATCAATATTATTCCCGATGATGAGGAAGAAGAAGAAGAAGAAGACTTTAAAAGCTAAATTTTAATCGTCAAGTTATATTTTGGGTTGATTTTTGAAATTGATGAAACCAAAACAATCATTTGGACATTACCTCTGACTTTTAAAAAAAAAAAATATTAACAGATGAAACCTTTAT
Organism: Yeosuana sp.; assembly: GCF_057126245.1. Lineage (NCBI taxonomy): Bacteria > Pseudomonadati > Bacteroidota > Flavobacteriia > Flavobacteriales > Flavobacteriaceae > Yeosuana > Yeosuana sp. The sequence continues at coordinate 53,133 of NZ_DBNGMQ010000027.1, forward strand.
ATTTGCACTTTAAAATTTAACAGTAATGACATCACATACCATTTCAGAATTATTAACTAAAAATACCATACTACCTGAAGTAGAAATTAAAGGTTGGGTAAGAACTTTTAGAGCCAATCGCTTTATTGCATTAAATGATGGTTCAACTATAAATAATATCCAGTGTGTTGTAGATTTTGAAAATACAGATGAAGCTATTTTAAAACGCATTACTACTGGTGCTTCTGTTCATATTAAAGGAGAATTAGTAGAAAGTCAAGGTAGAGGGCAAAACGTAGAAATTATAGTAAAGTCTATTACTATTTTAGGAGATTCTGATCCAGAAACATTTCCTATTCAACCTAAAAAACACTCGTTTGAGTTTTTAAGAGAAAATGCTCATTTGCGCACCAGAACAAATACGTTTAGTGCCGTAATGAGGTTGCGCTCTTCGTTATCTTTCGCCATTCATAAATATTTTAACGACAATGGTTTTTATTATATGCATGCCCCAATTATTACGGGAAGTGATGCCGAAGGTGCTGGTGAAATGTTTAGAGTAACTAATTTAGATGCAAAAAATCCGCCTTTAACAGAAGAAGGAAAGGTTAATTATTCTGAAGATTTTTTTGGAAAAGAAACGAATCTAACGGTTTCGGGGCAGTTAGAAGCAGAAACCTATGCCATGTCTCTTGGTAAGGTCTATACATTTGGACCGACGTTTAGAGCTGAAAACTCAAATACTTCTAGGCATTTAGCAGAGTTTTGGATGATTGAACCCGAAGTAGCCTTTATGGATTTAGCTGGAAATATGGATTTAGCTGAGGCTTTTTTAAAATATGTTTTAAAATATGTTTTAGATAACAACCGTGATGATTTAAATTTTTTAGAAAAAAGGTTGTTAGATGAGGAAAAAACAAAACCTCAAGCCGAGCGGAGCGACATGAGTCTAATTGAAAAATTAAATTTCATAATCGATAACAACTTTAAACGTGTAAGTTATACTGAAGCGATAGATATACTTAAAAATAGCGCGCCAAATAAGAAAAAGAAATTTAAATATATCATAAAAGAGTGGGGCTCAGATTTACAAAGTGAGCATGAACGTTTTCTAGTTGAAAAACACTTTAAATGTCCTGTTATTTTATTTGATTACCCGGCTAACATTAAAGCCTTTTACATGCGTTTAAATGAAGACGGCAAAACGGTTAGAGCTATGGATATTCTATTCCCAGGCATTGGTGAAATGGTTGGTGGTTCTCAACGTGAAGAGCGTTTAGAAGTTCTCAAAGAAAAAATGGCTGCCTTAGATATTGATGAAAAAGAATTATGGTGGTATTTAGACCTTCGTAAATATGGTACGGCTGTGCATTCTGGATTTGGTCTTGGGTTTGAGCGTTTAGTTATGTTTGCAACAGGAATGACAAATATTAGAGACGTAATTCCATTTCCAAGAACACCACAAAACGCAGAATTCTAGTGTATACAACCTCTATTTGGTTTAAAATTCAAGTAGGTTTTTAATATAGTTTTTTTACTTTTATATAAACCAATTATTCAATATGCTTAAGCAACAGTTACAATTTAAACTTTCGCAAAAATTGTCACCGCAACAGATTCAATTAATGAAATTGATTCAGTTGCCAACGCAAGCTTTTGAACAACGTCTTAAGCAAGAACTAGAAGAAAATCCCGCCCTTGAAGGAGGTAAAGAGGATATTGAAAATGATTATGACTCAGATTTAGATAACTCTTCAGATGATTTTGATGATACCGAATCCATAAACACGGAAGATATTAATGTTGATGAATATTTAAGTGATGACGAAATTCCTGAATATAGAACGCAAAGTAATAATTATAGCGCTGATGATGAAGAAAAAACAATGCCATATGCTTCTGGAACATCATTCACTCAATATTTAATAAATCAACTAAACACCTATCGCCTTTCGGACGATGAGCGTGATATTGCAGAGTTTTTAGTTGGAAGTGTTGATGATAGTGGTTACATCCGCAGATCGCTTTCAGACATCATGGATGACCTTGCTTTTACTCAAAACATCTACACAACAGAAGATAAAATAGAACATCTTTTAAAAATAGTTCATGAGTTAGATCCTGGTGGCGTTGGTGCCAGAAATCTTCAAGAGTGTTTGAGTATTCAATTACACAGAAAAGAAAAAACATTTAATGTTGAGTTAGCTATTAAGATAATAGATTCTGCTTTTGAGCAGTTTACGAAAAAACATTACCAAAAGCTTATTCAGAAATTTGATATTTCTGAAGAACAATTAAAAGGTGCTATTTCAGAAATTGAACACTTAAACCCGAAGCCTGGTGGTTCTTATTCTGGCAATAATAGAATTGTAGAGCATATTGTACCCGATTTTGCTATTAAAATTGTTGATGGCGAGTTAGAACTCACCCTTAATGGTAGAAATGCACCTGAACTTCATGTTTCTAGAGAGTATCATAATATGCTAAAAGGCTATAAAGATTCTAAAGATAAATCGAGTTCTCAAAAAGATGCTGTTGTTTTTATCAAACAAAAGTTAGACGCAGCAAAATGGTTTATTGAAGCCATTAAACAGCGGCAACAAACTTTATTTGTTACCATGAGTTCGATTATGCATTATCAAAGTGAGTATTTTTTAACAGGTGATGAACGCAGCTTAAAACCCATGATTTTAAAGGATATTGCCGATGAAATTGACATGGATGTTTCAACAGTTTCAAGAGTGGCCAACAGTAAATATGTTGACACGCCTTACGGAACTAAACTAATAAAAGAATTCTTTTCTGAGTCTATGAAAAACGATCAGGGTGAAGATGTTTCTACCAGAGAAATTAAAAAGATTCTTGAAACCGTTATTGAAGAAGAAGACAAAAGAAAACCATTGACAGATGAAACTTTGGCTGCTATATTAAAAGAAAAGGGATATCCGATAGCAAGAAGGACTGTAGCTAAATACAGAGAGCAATCAGACATTCCTGTTGCTAGATTACGTAAAAAAATATAATGAATCGTCTTTTAAAAAGTATTTCGTTCATTTTTCATCCACTTATTATTCCTTTACTTGGCGTCATTTTTTATTTTATAAAATCTCCAAGGTATATTCCTTTACAAATCATACAAGCGAAATTAATTTCACTATCCATACTTACCATAATATTACCTATTTTACTGTATTTTCTATTAAAGACTTTAGGCAAGGTAAAATCTATTTATTTAGAAAATACCAAGGAACGTATATTTCCTTTACTCGTTAATTGTATGGTTGTTCTATTAGTTTTAAATAGAATTTTATCTTCAAGTCAAATTATTGAATTATATTATTTTTTTGTGGGTATTTTAATATCTACCATGGCCTGTCTTATTTTAGCCATTTTAAAATTTAAAGCTAGCATACATATGATATCCATAGCAGGTTTGTTTATGTTTTTTATAGCCTTAAGCATTCACTTTAGCATTAATATAAATGGTACGTTGGCTATTATGTCTATAATTACCGGTGCTGTTGCTACTTCAAGATTACACGTAAAGGCTCATACAAGTATTGAACTTATAATTGGATTCTTCATTGGTTTTATTCCCCAACTCATACTGCTAAAATACTGGTTATAAAACATAGAACATAAGGCCTATTTTAATAGCATTGATGTCTAAATGTTGCCCGTCTAACTCAACGTTATTAGAAAAAATAGGATTCAAAGCATAATACACATAAAAATTCCATGTATTGTAACCGGCGCAAAGAGATAATCCGTATTGAAATTTATTAAAGTCATCTATTCCGTTGTAATTATTTACATTTGGTTCTCCCACATATTTACTTGTATTTGCAAACAGATAACTTACCTTAAACCCCGTATAAATTCTCCAAAACTCATATTTAGTTGCGTTAGAGGTACGCCATCTAAACTCTATTGGTAATTCAATTAAATGATTGGAAAACTTGTTTTTCGTATAGGTATTATCATCCTCTAAAATAGAATAACGATATACTCCTGAAACATCTTGAGAAATTTGTAAATTTTGATTAAATGAATTCGCTGAATACCCTAGACCAACTCCTATTGCTATATTTCGTTTTTTATTTAATGGCATATCCTTAATAAACCCTAGATAAAACCCTAACGAAAATCCATTTTGAGATAAATTATCTGGTTTGTTTCCTAAAATATTATACGTGACTCCAGCATAAAATTGATCTTCCTTGTACAATGAATCAATAGACCTGTTTTCTATTTCTTGAGAAAAAGAAACTTGAAACACTATAAAAAAAAATAAAAAAAATAAATTCTTCATGTATCTAAGAATCTGTAAAAATCACAAAAAAGGCATTTTGATAACTCAAAATGCCTTTTTTCTAATATAAAATTAAGATTTAGGATTTAACGTCTATCAAAAACATTACCTTTTTTAGTGGTATAATTAATTTTTAATGCGTTTACTTTTCGTAATTCTTGTTTAATATCTCCTACTATTCCCATATTAGCATCTTGATCTACTTTTAAAGCAGTCGTTAAAAATGGAACTAATTCTTCTCTTTTAGAAGCGCGTTCTTGAGATATAAATGCTGCAATATCTGTAATATTAGCAAACTTGTCATTTAATTGAATTTTTGGCTCCGTACCAAAATGCTTATAAGCATCACTAGGTTTTCCAGCATAAATATACATTACCAAATCCTTTTTATCAAGTTTCTCAACTTGATCTGCATATGGTAAGTTATTCTTAATCATCAATGTATTTTCTCTCATTACAGTTGCTACCATAAAAAAGAATAATAACATGAATACAATATCTGGTAACGATGCTGTAGAAATAGCCGGCACTCCACCTTCTTTTTTCTTATTAAATTTACCCATATATCAATGTGTTAAATTTTAAATTATTGTACTTCCGAAAGTTTTTGAGGATACTCTATCTTTATTTTATCTATTTGCTCCTTCAACTTCGTTTTATTGCCTACCCAGTTTACGTTATCGTAATTTGCTTGCATTTCGATAAAAGACTTTCCGTATAAAGACTGAGCTCTCTTATTTCTAAGTTCATTATACGCTGCCACTAATTCGTTTTGAACTGAGATATACATTTTATAAGATGTTTCTCTGTCGTTCTTCAATGAAATAATGGCTTTATCAGGATTATCAGAAGACGATGGGTCTTTTTTGCCACGACAGTAATCACAGCTACCATCACCACCATTATCTAAAAATTCAACGGCAGCTTTTCTTATGTCTTTTAATTCCATACGTTCATCCTCAACGAGCAATTGGTCTTTACCATTTAGTAATACAGTAAAGATATTTTTCTCTTTGATAATAACATCTTCCTCATTCTCTTCCATTGGAGGAAGTTTACGGTTAATACCCGTATCGGTCTCAATAGTTGTTGTTACTAAGAAAAATATTAATAGTAAAAACGCAATGTCGGCCATGGAGCCTGCATTAACTTCTGGTGCTGCTCTTTTTGCCATAATTTTATTTATTAAATAGTTTTTTTACTCCTGATAATAACATTACAACAACAGATGTACTCATTAATATATAAAAGGCTGTAAGTCCTGCTCCTACCATCTGCGATTCTCCTTCTGTCGCCACTATGCCATTGTAAAAATACTCCCTCGTATCTCCACCAGAAACTAAATATGCAATAAGTAAAACGGCTAAAAAGGCACCAGCTCCTATCAAGGTACTTTTTAATGTAGCTGTATTTGTAAACAATCCTTTCAAAGTGAATAAAAGCACCAAAGCTATGGTAACAATTAAAATAGCATAAGCTATATACATAAATGTATTAACAGTACCGCTAGATTCGCCAGCTTTGATGGCATCATCACCCGTTCCTATTATCATAACAAGAAAGATGATTGAAAGAACGCCTACAATTCCAACTAATATAGTTGATAATTTTTTCATTATAAATATGTTTTTAAATTATTACTTTTTTTGTCTGATAAGTAAATCCATTAATGTAATAGAAGCATCTTCCATATCATTAACAATACTATCAATTTTAGCAATAATATAATTATAGAAAATTTGAAGTATAATAGCCACAACTAAACCAAATACAGTTGTTAAAAGAGCTACTTTAATACCTCCAGCAACAAGTGATGGTTGCATATCACCAGCAGCCTCAATTTTATCAAATGCTTGAATCATACCAATTACTGTTCCCATGAACCCTAACATTGGAGCTAATGCAATAAATAATGAAATCCAAGATACATTTTTTTCTAATTGTCCCATTTGAACACCTCCATAAGCTACTACCGCTTTTTCTACAGCGTCTAAACCTTCATCGGTCCTGTCTAATCCTTGATAATAAATGGATGCAACGGGCCCTTTAGTATTGCGGCAAACTTCTTTTGCAGCATCTATGCCTCCAGAAGATAAAGCTTCTTCTACATCAGATGTTAATTTTTTTGTATTAGTTGTAGAAAGGTTTAAAAAGATAATTCTTTCAATTGCAATAGCTAATCCAAGTATTAAACATAATAATACAATTCCCATGAAGCCTGGACCTCCTTCAATGAAACGCTTTTTTAATTCTTGATGGAAACCAAGCTCTTCTGCAGGAGCAGCATCATCATCTTGGGTCATCGTTGTAACGGTTGTTGTTGCTGTTGTACTTGCATTTGTAGCTGCATTAACAGTTCCGAAAGCCATTATACCTGCAATGGCTAGGATAGAAAATAATCTTTTCATGTTCTAGATCTTAATTTTATTAGTTAAAGTGTTAAAGATATAAAAAAAAAGTAATTAAATATAAAAATAACAGCAGAGAGGAAGGGATTCGAACCCTCGATACGCTTTTGACGTATACACACTTTCCAGGCGTGCGCCTTCGACCACTCGGCCACCTCTCTGTAATTCAGTTTGTTTAATTACAGGGCATGAAATAACAAAAAATTTGTTAAATGATAAAACTTTAACCGTTAATTTTAAGACATTTCTCCTCGTAAGGAGGTTTCATACATGGTTTTGAACATCTTAGAAGCGATTTTATTTCCTAATAAATACATTAATTTACTTGTTGCAGCCTCTGTAGTAATGTCTTTTCCCGAAATGACTCCTATTTTTTTTAATTTTTGGCTAGTTTCATAGTGTCCCATAATAACACTACCACCCGAACATTGTGTAATATTAATAATATGAATACCTTTCTTTATGGTTTCTTGAAGCAACTTAATAAACCATCTTTCGGTTGTACAGTTACCAGCCCCATAAGTTTCTAAAATAACCCCTTTTAATTGAGGTGTGTTTAATATGTTTTTTAATAAAACTTCCGAAATACCCGGAAATAATTTTATAAGTGCAATGTTATTATCTAAATATTTATGAACTTTTAAGGCTTTTTTTAATTGAGGTTTAAATAAATGTTCATGATTAACTTTTAAATGCACACCAGATTCAGCTAAATCTGGGTAATTTAATGATGCAAAAGCTTCAAAATGCTCTGCGTTAATTTTAGTAGTTCTATTGGCTCTGTATAATTTATATTCAAAATACAAGCACACCTCTTTAATTACAGGTTTATTTTTACTATGTAATGATGCGACTTGAATTGATGTAATTAAATTCTCTTTAGCATCTGTACGTAAATCTCCAATTGGTAATTGAGAACCTGTAAAAACAACTGGTTTTGATAAATTTTCTAACATAAAACTCAATGCAGAAGCTGTATAACTCATAGTATCACTTCCATGTAAGACGACAAATCCATCAAAATTTTTATAATTTGATTCAATTATTTCGGCAATC
>NZ_DBNGMQ010000028.1:0-53535 GCF_057126245.1 Yeosuana sp.
TACTATAACATCATTTATTATTTCTACATAAGTGTTATCAGCTACAGTTAAGCTACCTCCTGGATCTATTGTTAAGTTACAAGCAGTAAAACTTGTTTGTTCACCTCCAGCACTGGTGTCATAAATATCAGCAATAACAGCATTTTTATTAAAATTTGGTCCACCATTACTCCATGCTCCGGCAGACCAAGTGGCGGTTACAAAACAAGGTATTTCAGAAACAGTACCATTTATGACAATACCTTTATTGCTGCCTGATAAGGCTATAAGTTCTTCTATATCAAAAGTTCCAGCTAATAAATTTGCACTATATGCATATAGTCTGAATATGATTGTTCCAGTGATTCCTGAATATGCAGATAAATCTATTCCTGTATTATCTTCACCACTAGGATCCACTGAAGCATCAGTAAAAATAGAAGAAAACCCTGAACCAATGTCTATTCGAATATCAAGTTTATCTGGACCATTACCAAATCGGTCATATCTAATGTCCATGGTAGTTAAATCAATTTGGTAACCAGAGTTAGGAGTTAAAGTCCACTCTAAATAATCATCAAGATCTATTGTTTCATTTGCTGTCCAATCACTAGATTCATAAAATGGCCCCCCTGTTAGATTAATTCCAGTTCCTCTACAAATTCCAGTTAGAGTAATATTAAGATCTTGTGAAATTACACCACTACAACCTGCGTTTTGGGTAGAATTAAAAGAAGCAATTTCTTGCCCAAATCCAAAGTTTACCCCACAAAATAAAGCTATTAAAACGGGCAGGGATTTTATAGAGGTTATTTTTTTCATAGGGTTAAGTTTAAAATTTAAGATTTGGTATTTTAAAATTTTATACTAAATATTACTGTTTCAATTGTTATTTTTGGCTTACCATGAAGCAACCCAAAAAAACATATACTTTACAAGAAGCCACCAGCAAACTGGAGTCTTATTGCGCGTATCAGGAACGTAGCCACCAAGAGGTCAGGCAAAAGCTAACCAACATGTTTATGATTCCTGAGGCTATTGACACCATAATAGTACACCTTTTAAATCATAATTTTCTTAATGAAGAACGTTTTGCCAAAACATATGTAAGTGGCAAGTTCAAAATTAAGGCTTGGGGCCGTAACCGCTTGGCTTTTCAATTAAAGCAAAAAGGCGTGGGTAAAGTTAATATAAAAATGGCACTTGCGGAAATTACTGACGCGGATTACATCAGGGTTTTTAATGATTTAGCCGATAAAAAGGTTTATAGTATCAAGGAAACCAATAAGTTAAAGAAAAAAAAGAAGTTTATAGACTACTTTTTATACCGTGGCTGGGAAAGCCATTTGGTGTATGAAAAAGCCAATGAATTGATAAAATAACCGTCATTACAAAGGACAATTCGTCATTACAGGACAACGCGTAAAGAAAATGTATAGTATACATTTTTAGCGAATGGGCCAGATGGCGCGATGGAAAAACGACTGAAGTAATCTGTTTAATAGGAGTTCACATCATGCGATTGCTTCGCTTCGCTCGCAATGACGGTGATATCATAAAAAAAAGCGGAAAACAAGATGATTGTTTTCCGCTTTTAAAATATTATAAACGCTTTTATAAATTAAAAGACGCTCCTAAACTAACCGTAAACTGGTTGAATAATTTTTCACTAGGGGTTAACGTGTCGGTATTATACTTTGCAAAAGGCACATTAAATTCGGTAAAAACGCCAAAGCCATCTGAAAAAAAGTAACGTGCTCCTAAATGCCCGCCAAAGTTTTTAAGACTTATGTTTAAACCTGGATATAGATCAAAACTTTCATCAATGTTAAGTACATTCCCAATGTTGGCATTAAAACGCCCTTTAATATCAAAGCGATCTCCAAAACTAGCATCTATCGCATCATTAACGCCTAAAGCATACGCCGAAGAAACCCCGATAGAGATGTTTTCGCCCAGGCCAAAATCGTAACTTATTTGTATACTGGTGGCATTATCTTGTAAATTGGTACCTACTTGAAATTTGTTGTCGTTACTACCTGTAAATGCTTGCGCATTAACAAGCGAGACACTAAGAATCGCAACTAAAAAAAATAATTTTTTCATGATTTGAGTTTAAAATTTAGGTGGGCAAATGTATTATAAATTTTTCAGTAAAAATGCATACACACATACAAATGCTTATGCGTTGCGCATTTTGTGTTATACTTTAAAATTGAATGTCAATTCGAATGAATTTTACTCATTTTTTTGAGTGCAATTTGCATCGATAATCAATTTGTTATAAAAACATATAATGGGTTCGTCTATAAATACTTATGCGTTTTTATTATGGCTTGTTCATTTTTCCAATCAATCCATGTTTGCCCTTTTAAGCGCCTCATAATATTGTCAAAATTGCGCATTAGCAGTATATTATAAATGGCCCTGGAGAAGTTTTTAGGGTTTCTCGCTATCGCTCTTAAACTCATAGAAAATCCCGGAGTGACGTAACGCATATAATGCCAATACCCTTCGGGCATATAGAGTACCTCACCATGATTGAGTTCCGTTTTATAGCCTTTTGCTTTTTTTAGCATAGGCCATTTTTCAAGATCAGGCTTGGCAAAATCAATATCTTCTCTGGTAATTAAAGAGTGCGGTACTTTATACAAATAATCATTCTGTTTCTGATCAAACAAAATAACCTTCTTGGTACCTTCAAAATGAAAATGAAAAATATTAGCTAAGTCAATATCATAATGCATGAAAGTGCGTGAATCCTTACCTCCAAAAAACAACATGGGAATATCTTTCATAAGACGCAAACCAAGATCTGGAAAGCTAATATCTTTTTGAAGCTCAGGGATTTCCTTGAGGGCGTTCCATAAAAAAATACGGTATTTGGTAGGTTCACGCTTCAATAAATCGATATAATCGCTCATTTTCATTTTAGCATGCGCTTCATTAAACTTCTTTTTGTAATCAATAGGCCGGTCATCATATAAAGGAATGCTTACATGACCGGCAACGGTTTTCATATAGTCTAAATTCCATTTTTTGTAGGCAGGCCAGTCATCAATATAACGCTCAATCACCACAGGTTTTTGTGGCTTAAAATAATGGGTTATAAAGTCGTCTTTACTAATGGTCTTAACACGAGGAATGTCTTGTAGGTTCAATGTCATGGACGTTGTATTACTCGTTCAAAGTTAAGAAAACCTTCTGAATTTTGGAATAGTATTTTGGGCGTTTCCTTTCAGGCAACGCTTTCCTCTTCATCTTATTTAATTACTGTAGTATAAACGCGCTACCTATAATTAAAAAAGGTTCGCTAACACAAGATCAGTTCACTAAAATAGTTGTTATTTAATAGCAAAAAAGGCCTCAAAAAGGGCGTAGAATTTTTCAGGCTCCTCTAAATATGGGTTGTGTCCGCTTTGCTCAAACATCACAAATTCAGCCTGAGGCATAAAGGTTTTATACTGCACATTAAATTCTGGAGTAGAAACACCATCATATCTTCCAGCAACTATGAGTGTTTTAGCTGTAACGTTTTTTAGTTGTTGCCTGTAGTCTTGGTTAATCATACTGCCGCTTACATCAAAATCACCATCGGCACCAATAATGGTCACATATACATCATTAGCCCAATGTCGGTAGGATTCTTTTGGCTTATTGCCTTCTATTTTAGTGTTGTGGTAGTAAACATATTTAGTAGGAATGCTAGCATACAATGATTTTAAAGGTTCTTGACTAGATACATAACCTAATGCTCGTAAAGAGTCTACCTGTTTCCATTTTTCGGGAAAATGAGTTTTGGCGTAATGGTTGTAGCTATCGCAATTGGCTTGCCACATAGCACCGCTATGAAAACCGTTTATAAGCACTAATTTATCAACTTGGTTTGGATATTTTATAGCATAAGCCTGAGCAGGAACGGTTCCGTAGGAATGCCCTACAATAGATATTTTTTCAAAATTTAATAGGGTTCTTAGGCTTTCAATAAGAGCGACATCATTGTCAACAGAATACTCTGTTTTATCTTTAGCATCATCACTTTTTCCGCGTCCTAAAAAATCAAAAAACACCACGGTGTTCGTTTTGTAATACTGACCAAAATTCGCTTGCATATAGTCATGAGAATTTCCTGGACCGCCAGGTAAAAAGAAAATTGGGTCACCCGAACCTTTTACTTCTACATTAATGTTATAGCCATCAATGTCATAGAATTTAGATTCAAATTTGCTGAAGATGTCTGGATCTTTTTGAGAGAAAGCATTAAAGGATATGCAACATATGCCAAAACAAAATGCTAAAATGATGCGTGTCATATAAGAAGAAGTTTTTGTAAATATACTTGTTTAGGAAATTAAATAATTACGGTATTTCCTTATAATAACTTTTTTGTCTAGTTTTTTAAACTATTTATTTAAAATGATAAGTAAGACCAAATAGCATATTACCTTTTGGCATAGGTACTAAATTGGTTTCTGTATATTCAGTATTAAAGATGTTGTTTGCTATGATTGACACTTCAAAAGCATTAAAGGTCGCATTGATACTGGCATCTAATACGGAGTAACTTTCTCCGTTGGTTCGTTCGGCATATTTATACACGATATTTTGAGTGATATTCTTTATAAATCTGGTGCTTAATTTTGAGGTGACGTGATGTTTCATAGAATTAATTGAATATCGCGAAAAATTCACATTCAAATTTTTAATTTCATCTTCTAAAAATGAATAAGATAGGTTTAAACCTTGATTTAAATTACCTAGCTTAAAGTTGAAATTCGTGTTTAATTCAAATCCTTTAGTGTTTAATTTTCTAATATTTGTAGCTTGCCAAAGGTCGTCTTCATTTTCTTTAACATAATCAATAAGTTTGTTTGCGTCTCTGTTAAAAAAGGCTACTGAGGCACTAAAATTATTAGCAAAGAATTTTAATCCTAATTCTTGTGCAATGGCTTCTTCAGGATCTAAATTTTCGTCGCCAAGTGTTGTTGGGTCACTATAATATAAATCGGTATACGTTGGGATTCTATACGTGTAACCAATATTTCCATAGGCTTTTAACTGGTCGTTTAATTTATAACCGATATCAATTCCTGGAAAGGCATGAAATTTAAAATCGGAAAAATAAGTGACGGCAACACCAGGTGTAATGTCTAACTTGTCGTTGGCCAGTTTAAATAAGTGTTCTAAGAACAAGGTGGTCATAAATCGGTTTCGATTTCCCAGATTGTTACTAGATAGATACACTTTAGCCATATCAACACCAAAACCGGTTATCCCTAAATTAGAGTTGTATTGCATGTTTATTTCGGCGCCAATCTTGTTGGTTTGGTGTAAGTTTCGGTAAATTGAGGGGTCTTGACGCACAAAAACATATTCATCTTGATTTCGTCTCCAGTACAAACGTGGTTTTAAAGTAAGATGCTCCTTTTTTATATCTGTTGAAACACCCACTAAACTTGTTTGCGTTTCTTCGTATTGATTGATAGCAGTCGGGCTTGCATAAAACCCGTTAGCTCCAAATTTACGTTCAGAAAAAGCCGTAATTATGTTAATGGGTAATTTGGCTTTATTAAACGTATTTTTTATAAAATAGTTTTGATTATCGTAGTCGGTATTAAATCGGTAACCATCGGAAACATTCCTTGAAACATGGACTAAATGCGAGGAGTTTTCTAGGTTATTTGCAGCTGTTACGGAGGCATTTTTTTGTCCATAAGAACCTGCTTGTAAGCCTAAAGACATGTGGTTTTCCTGATTTTTTTTAGTGACAATATTTACAGCGCCTGTAAAAGCATTTTGCCCAAATACTCTCGCGGCAGAGCCTTTAATGATTTCAATGCGTTCAATAACTTCAATAGGCAACGCCATATTCATAGAGTGATGTCCTGTTTGTGCATCATCTACTTTAATACCATCAATAAGTAATAAGGTTTGATCAAAACTACCACCACGAATGTATAAATCGGCTTGCATTCCAGAAGTCCCACGGCGTCTTATATCAACACCAGCGAATTGTTGCAATATATCGGCAACGTTGGTTGCCGCACTTTGTTTAATGTCTTCAGAAGAAATAATCGTAATCGTTCTTGAGTTTTCCTTAAAAGGAAGGTCTATTCTTGAAGATGTGATGGTTATAGAATCCAGGTCTTGTTTTAAAATGCCTTGTGCCTTACTTATATAAATACCCAATACGGTGAAGGCTATAAAAACCAACATTTTTTTTATACTCATACCTATTTATTTTCGCTGCAAATATAGAATTATTTTGTGCTTTGAATAGATATAATAAATAAAAAATTAAACTAAAATTATTGTTTTTCGATAATTTTATATACATTTGTTATCGTTAAACAATAATTTTATGAAAACAATAAATATTTTAAAAAAATTGATATCTATCTATTACTATGTATTACTGATTGCTTTGATTGGTGGCTTAGTTTCTTTTCCGTTACTAATATTTACCAATAGTAGTTATGAGATTGGGTTTTTAGGAAGCCAAGTTGATTTGAGTGTATTACCATTATATAAAAGTGTAATAACCTTATTATTAGTTGGAACTCTTTATTATTTGTTTTTTAGATCTGTTAGACTCATAAGAATGAGTTTGAATGATTTATCTGAAGGGAATTATTTTTCACAATTTGTGATTAAAAATTTCAAAAAAATTGGTGTACTCTTTTTAATTTGTGGATTTGGTTCTGCTTTTGTTAAGTTAGTATTAGGGTTTTTATTAGGGAATGTTCTTAAAGTGGGCATAGACTCGTCTTGGGTTATATTCATTGTTATGGGCCTTTTTTTTCTTTTTTTAAGTGAAGTTTTTGACAAAGCACATGTTTTACAAAAAGAAAACGATCTAACTATATAATCATGGCTATCATAGTAAATCTTGATATTATGTTGGCAAAGCGAAACATGAAAAGCAATGAATTGGCAGAGATTATTGGTATCACTACAGCCAATCTCTCTATTTTAAAAACAGGAAAAGCAAAAGCCATTCGCTTTTCAACCTTAGAAGCCATTTGTAAAGCCTTAGACTGTCAGCCTAGTGATATTTTAGAGTATACCAAAGATTAGAAATACATAGAAAGTAGTATCTTAGGCACTTAAATTTTGTTTATGAATCGATTTCTTTTTTGGGTTTTACTGTTGGGTATTCGATTTATCGTAACGGCACAAGTATCATCTCAGTATAGCATATCTTTTGAAAACGCTGTTCATCACGAAGCATTTATTGAAGCTACGTTTTCTAATTTAAATAGTAATGATGTAGCATTTAGAATGAGCAGAACCTCGCCTGGGCGTTATGCATTACATGAATTTATGAAAAATATCTATGCGGTTAAGGTAACAGACGGCAAAGGAAATGCTTTGGAAGTTTTTAGACCAGACCCGTATTCATGGAGAGTAAAAGACCATGATGGCACTATAAAAGTGAGTTATATTTTGTTTGCCAATAGAGGTGGAGGTACCTATTCTCAAATTGATGAAACCCATGCACATTTAAATATGCCGGCTACGTTTATGTATATGCCTAGTTTAAAAAATCAGGGGTTTCAAGTAGCTTTTAAGCCACGTGAAGATTTAAATTGGAAAGTGGTGACACAACTAAAACATGTTAAAGGGAATACGTATTATGCTAATAATCTGCAGTATTTTATGGATAGCCCAACGGAAATTAGTGATTACAGCTTACGTTTTTTTGATGTGAAAGGACAAACCATAAATTTCGCCTTGCATCATAATGGAACAGAAAAGGAACTTGATTTATATTTTGAAAAAGTAAAAAAAATTGTGTTACAAGAGGAAGCTGTATTTGGTGAGTTACCAACCTTCGATTATGGTAACTACACGTTTTTAGCATGTTATATTCCAAACGCATCTGGCGATGGTATGGAACACAGAAATTCAACTATTTTAACAAGTACAAGAAGCCTGGCAGAAGGTGGTATGGAACGAAATATAGGAACGGTAGCACATGAGTTTTTTCATTGCTGGAATGTAGAGCGTATTCGCCCACAATCATTGGAGCCTTTTAATTTTGAAGAGGCTAATATGAGCGGCGAATTGTGGTTTGCCGAAGGTTTTACCAGTTATTATACGTCACTCATATTATGCCGGGCAGGATTAATAAGTGAGGAAGATTACGTTAAAGGCTTAACAGGTACTTTTAATGCTGTATGGAATTCACCTGGAAGACAGTTTTTTAATCCTATTGAAATGAGTTATCAAGCGCCATTTGTAGATGCTGCCGTATCTGTAGATCCGGTAAATAGAAACAATACCTTTATTTCTTATTATACTTATGGAAGCGCCTTAGGGTTAGCTTTGGATTTATCCTTGCGAGAGAACGGATTAAATCTTGACGATTTTATGAAATTAATGTGGATAAATTTCGGAAAACAAGAAAAACCCTATACGGTTGAAGATTTACATAATACCTTAAATAACTATGCCGGAGCAGAATTTGGGGATTCCTTTTTTAAGCGGTATATCTATAAAAGTGAGATGCCTGATATGGAACGTTTATTAAACGAAGTAGGAGTTTTATTGACACAAGATAAAACGAAAGTATCGTTTGGAGCGAAGGTAAAAGATGGTTTGATTACAGATAACCCGCTTATAGGGTCTTCGGCTTATAAGGCGGGCTTAGAAAATGGTGATAAGATTATGAAGGTTGGAGATGTTGTTTTAAATGCTACTATAGATTTTAACGGCATATTAAACACGTTCAAACCAAATGATGAGGTTGCTGTCACCTATGAACGTTTTGGTATTACTAAAGAAACAACGCTAATTTTACAAGCAAGCAAGGCGTATGGTTTAAGTTTATTTGAATCCAATAATTTGAAATTAAATAACAAAAAGGAATCAGCACGAAAATCGTGGTTGCAACCTAAATAACAATAAAAATTCTTATCTATTATGAAAATATTTCTTTTAATCTTACTATTTTTTGTGTCATATCTTGGGTTTTCACAAAATAATTATATCGTAAAAACAGATGATGGCCGGCGGGTTTTACTAAAAGCTGATTATACATGGGAATATATTGATTTAGAAAAACCAGGTATAGATAATACCTTGGTTACAACGACACCAGTTTCAAAAATTACTAAAAAGGACAAAGAAAAAAATACTGCTGAGACTGATAATACGTGTAAGCTTGCAGAAGATTTTACAGAGCCTGAATTGAATAGTAAAATTCAATCGCAATTAAAAAAAGGACGCGCTACCATTGAAGATGTAAAAAGTAAAGTCGCAAAAGATTTTGAGTGTGGGGTTGAAGAGGTGATATTGCTATCTGTTAGAGAACAAAAAGCAAGAGCGACTTACGGTTTTTGTGTGAAGGGAACGGCAGTTACTTATAAACGTAACGGGTATTCTATCGCAAAAAGCATCAAGCTTTTTTAATTTTAAATTACTGCCTTCTATTGGCTAATAATGGTGGTGGTTCGCCGTTAAACGGATTCCATCTGCTAATACTTTTGGCTTCCATGCCCGCAGCTAAAACAACCGCTCTGTCTCCATAACGTTCTCGCATTGTATCAATGGCCTGACTTAAATGAAGGTGTTTTTCATCGTCTTCAAATAAATTAATTTGGTGACCACCTTCAACTAAATGGCTAAACCTAACACCAATAAGACGAACCAGTAAGCGTCTGTTATAAAGTTTTTTGTATAAATCTAACACCACTGGAATAATATTATGGTCCATAGCACTATACGGAATGCGTTGCTGTTGGGTATAGGTTTGAAAATCTGAATATCTAATTTTAAAAGTGATACAAGCGGTTAGTTTATTGCCGCGACGTAATTGATAAGCCAGATTTTCTGCCATCGCAATAATGATACTTTTTAGTTTACTTACGTCGGTTGTGTCTTTATTAAAGGTGCGTTCTGTAGAGATAGATTTGCGTTCATGATATTGTACAACAGGACTATTATCAATACCATTAGCTTTTTTCCAAATGGCTAATCCGTTTTTTCCAAGTACTTTATGCATGAGTTCCATGGGCATGTCTTGCACGCTTTTAATACGCTTTACACCTAAATCGCAAAGCGATTTATACGTTACTTCGCCAACCATGGGTATTTTTCGAACCGATAAAGGGGCGAGAAAAGGTTTTTCGGTTCCTTTTATAATTCTAATTTCATTATTGGGCTTTGCTTCACCGGTGGCTATTTTCGAAACAGTTTTATTTATAGATAAACCAAATGAAATGGGCAATCCGGTCTCTTTTATAATACGTTGGCGCAACTCGGAGGCTAATTTATGACAGCCAAAAAATTTATCGGTTCCTGTAAGATCAATATAAAACTCGTCAATAGAGGTTTTCTCATATAGTGGTACATGTTCTTTAATAACATCGGTAACGTTTTTTGAAAAGTTAGAGTAAATACCAGAATTCCCTCTAAGAATAATGGCTTCTGGACAAAGCATTTTTGCCATTCGCATGGGCATGGCAGAATGTATACCAAATGTACGTGCTTCATAGCTACAAGAGGCTACCACACCACGATCGCTAGTGCCGCCAATAAGCACAGGTTTCCCCATGAGTCTACTATCAAGTAAGCGTTCACAAGACACAAAAAAGGTATCTAAATCCATATGCACTATGGCACGTTCTCCAGAGCTCATGCGGTAAGAGGTTTGGTTTTGTCACTATATCTTGGGTCTTCAACAACAGCTAATTTTTTCATAGAAATGACCTCAATGTTGGTACAGTCAAACTCTTCTATAACTTTTCCAGAAATACTGTAAATACCTTTTCCTCTAAACGGATATTTTATGGCTACTAGCGGAAAATGTACCGTATCAATAAAGTCACCATCACGATCTAAAAAGGTTCCGAAAAACATCCGCTTTCCGTTTGATGTTGCGGTGTTTTTAGCAGTCACTAAATAGCCTTCAATGGTTATGATGTCTCCTTTAAATTTAGAGAGTTGAGAGGCTCTTAACGGGTTTTTAAAGTTGTGTTCAGTAAGACTAAATGGACTGCACAACGGAAACCCCAAAAGCTCTAGCTCATCAAAGGCATTCTCTAGCGTTGTTGTTGGCAACTCAGGCGTTTTATAGTTAATACGCTCGGTTTTAAATAAATCAACCGTATTTTCTTGTATGGTGGTTTTACTAATTTTTAAATAGGCTTCCCAAAGGAGTTCTCGTTTATTAATTCCTGTAAATCGAAAGGCGTTTATTTTTATAAGAATGGTTATTTGTTCTATAGTAATAGAAATGCGGTCTATAAAATCGTCAAGACTTTTAAAAACACCATTCTTGTTACGTTCATTAAGTAAATGTTTTATGGTTTTTGATTCGAAGGCATGTAAAAACATAAAGCCTAAATAAATGGTTTTTCCTTTAATGATTGTTTCGTTAAAACTATGGTTAATACAAGGCGCTTCAATAATGCCGCCGTGCATGCGGGCTTCATGAACATACAGCTCTGTTTGGTAAAACCCACCAAAATTATTAATGGTAGCTACCATATATTCTAAAGGATAATACGCTTTTAAAAACAGACTTTGATAACTCTCTACGGCGTAGGATGCTGAGTGGCCTTTAGCAAACGCATAGCCAGCAAAACTTTCTATTTGTCGCCAGATATCTTCGGTAAGCGCCTCGGGTTTTCCCGCTTTTTTACAATTATCAAAAAATTGCTGTTTTACTTTTAAAAACTCATCGCGCGAACGAAATTTACCAGACATACCACGCCGTAACATATCGGCTTCGCCTAAGGTTAAACCACCAAAATAATGCGCTACTTTAATAACATCTTCTTGGTATACCATAACACCATAGGTTTCGGGCATAATTTTAAGTAAAACAGGATGCGCATCTTTACGGCGTTTAGGATAGCGATATCGTAAAATATACTCACGCATCATACCGCTCTTTGAAACACCGGGCCTAATAACAGAACTGGCAGCCACCAGACCTAAATAGGTATCTACTTGTAGTTTTTTGAGTAGCATACGCATGGCAGGAGATTCGACGTAAAAACAGCCAATAGCTTTTGCCTGACGTAATAGGGTTTTAATGTTTTCATCTTGTTTAAAGCGTTTAATATCATGAATATCTATAGGGGCTTTTTCAGGATGATTATAGGCTACAATAGTGACAGCATCTTTAATTTTTCCTAATCCACGCTGACTTAGAATATCAAACTTGTACAATCCTATATCTTCGGCAACAACCATATCAAATTGTGTCGTAGCGAATCCTTTTGGAGGCATAAATGTCGCCGTGTAATAGTGAATGGGTTTTTCTGAAATAATAATACCGCCAGCATGAATACCTAAATAATTAGGAAATCCTTGAATGTATGTGCTGTATTTAATAACCAATTGTGATAAGGTGTCTAGCTGATACATATTATATTTTCCTCGGGTAAGCACATCCATTTCAGTTTTTGGTAGGCCAAATACTTTTCCTAATTCTCTAATAGACGCTCTAAATTTAAACGTATTGTAAACAGCAATAAGTGCTGTGTTTTTAAAGTGTTTAAAGATAAATTGTGTGATATCGTCGCGGTCTTTCCAAGAAAAATCGATATCAAAATCTGGTGGATTTTTCCTGTATAGATTAATGAAACGTTCAAAATATAAATCGAGTTCTACAGGATCAACATCTGTAATTCGTAATAAATAAGCGATGATACTATTAGCGCCACTACCACGACCTACATAATAATACCCTTTGCTACGAGCATATTTTAAAATTTTCCAGTTGATGAGGAAGTAGGGAACAAATCCTTTTTCTTTAATAATGTCAAGTTCTTTTTCAATGCGTTTAAAAATACGTTCTCCTGGTTTTTTATAGCGATAATGTAATCCTTGATAGGTTAGTCTTCTTAGTAATTTAAAGTCTAACGCCTGGTTATTAGTATATGATTTTTGATTGTTTGGCGTTTTTTGAGAGAAGTCAAAATCAATAGCGCAATGGTTTAATAGCGATGAGGTATTTTTTAAAAGCTCAGGAAATTCTTGATAGATATTGCATAACTCATTATAAGGCAACATCCTGTCTGTAGGGTTGCCTTGTTCACTTTTAGGAAGTTTGCTTAATAAGGTGTTATTGTCAATAGCACGCAGTAACCGATGCGTGTTAAATCCTTTTTTATTTTCAAAAGAGACCGTTTGTAATACCACCAATTTACTTCTAAACGTATTCCATTTTGAAAATTTAAGATGATTAAGGTCTTGAGGTTTAATACCTAAAAACTCATTGGCTTTTAAGGTATAGGTTTTGTTATGTGTATAAGGATATATCACAAACGTATCTTCAAGTTGTGGTGCTTGTTCAGGAATTTTTAACGCTGAGTTATGTAAAAAACCAGACAGATATTGGTTAATATTATAGAATCCGTTATTATTTTTTGCTATTAAAATAAATTGCTGTTTAGCATGGTTTCTAAAGTCTACACCAAGTACTGGTTTAATTTTGTAATTATTTGAAAGACGCACAAAATCTAAACATGACGACGTATTGTTAATATCGGTTAATGCTAGTGTTTGCAGGCCATTTTCTGAAGCAATAGCAAGGAGCCGTTCTGGCTTTATAGTGCCATAACGCAAACTGTAATATGTGTGACAATTGAGATACATAATTTTATACAGTAAAAATAAACTACAATATGTAGTTTTTGTTGCTTATATTTGTAGTAATTAATGTTAAAAAAAATAATGTTTCATGAAGCCTATTCAAATTAATATAAAACACTTGCGAACACTTAGGAAGTTCTCTCAAGAACGTTTTGCGGAAGAGTTAAAGTGGACACGCTCTATGGTAGGATCTTATGAAGAGGGACGTTCAGAACCTCCAATTGATAGACTTATAGATATATCTGGCTATTTTAATATTCCTATAGATATTTTGGTTAAGAATGATTTAAGGCTAGCAAAAAGCACCTCGTTTATTGATGTTGGAAATAAGCGCGTTCTTTTTCCTATTAGTGTTAATGAAAACAATGAAGATCTTATTGAGATTGTACCAGCAAAAGCGTCTGCGGGCTATTTAGAAGGCTATGCAGATCCGGAATATATAGAGCAATTACAAAAAATAAAACTGCCTTTTTTACCTACCGGAACACATCGGGCCTTTCCTATAAAAGGGGACTCTATGTTACCAGTAAAAGATGGGGCGTTTATTGTTGCTAAATTTGTTGAGGATATTAGTGATGTTAAAGACGGAAGAACCTATGTTGTTTTAACAAAGGATGATGGCTTAGTTTATAAGCGTGTATATAATAAAATAAAAAACAATAACACATTATTGTTGAGTAGTGATAATAAATTTTACCAACCCTACGAAGTAGATTTAGAAAAGGTATTGGAGTTATGGGAATTTACGTGTTGTATTAATACTCAAGAATATAATGAGGAAGAATTAAAACTAAGCAGTATTGTAAATATGTTTCAGGAATTAAAAGTTGAACTAAAGTCGATTAAAGGCTTATAACATTTATTTTGATGAAGCATATAATTTTAATCCTATATTATGCTTTTACTGGGTATGAATTGGGATTGAAAAGATAAAAAAGGAGTAATTTTTAAAAAAATGGTATAAAAAAACGCGAAGTTTTTACTTCGCGTTTTTTTATGTATTGTGAAATAATGTTAGTCAGCTAAAACAATAACTTTATTATCTTTCATTTCAATAGTTCCTGAAGCAATTTTTAATAAGGTTGTGCCTTTATCTCCTTTAGTAAATTTGTCTTGAACCTCTTCTTCTAATGTTATATTTCCAGAAATTTTAACAAAACCTTCCTTTAATAGAGACACGATAGGAGCGTGATCTTTAAGCATTTCAAAGGCACCATTTACACCTGGAACAGCAATAGAATCTACTTCTCCACTAAATAAGGTTGCTTCTGGTGATACAATTTCTAAATGCATAGTTTTAATTGTTTAAATAGATTAAACTTCAGCAAGCATTTTCTCTCCAGCTTCAATAGCTTCTTCAATAGTTCCTTTAAGGTTAAACGCTGCTTCTGGTAAGTGATCTAACTCACCATCCATAATCATATTAAATCCTTTAATGGTTTCTTTAATATCAACTAATACACCTGGAATTCCTGTAAACTGCTCAGCTACGTGGAATGGTTGAGATAAGAAACGTTGTACACGTCTTGCTCTACCTACTGCCATTTTATCTTCTTCAGAAAGCTCTTCCATACCAAGAATGGCAATAATATCTTGTAATTCTTTATAGCGTTGTAATAACTCTTTTACACGTTGCGCACATGCATAATGCTCATTTCCTAAAATATCAGCTGTTAAAATTCTAGACGTAGAATCTAATGGATCAACCGCAGGATAAATACCTAACTCAGCAATTTTACGCGATAATACGGTTGTTGCATCTAAGTGGGCAAAGGTTGTAGCAGGCGCAGGATCTGTTAAATCATCCGCAGGTACATACACCGCTTGTACAGAGGTAATAGATCCTTTTTTAGTAGACGTAATACGCTCTTGCATCGCACCCATTTCTGTTGCTAATGTAGGTTGGTAACCTACCGCAGATGGCATACGACCTAATAACGCCGACACCTCAGAACCAGCTTGTGTAAAACGGAAAATATTATCTACGAAGAAAAGAACGTCTTTTCCTTGACTATCACCAGCACCATCACGGAAATATTCTGCAATCGTTAAACCAGATAATGCCACACGAGCACGCGCTCCAGGAGGTTCGTTCATTTGTCCGAATACAAAGGTTGCTTTAGATTCTTTCATTCCGGCTTTATCAACTTTCGTTAAATCCCATCCACCTTCTTCCATAGAGTGCATAAAATCATCACCATATTTAATAATACCAGACTCAAGCATTTCTCTTAAAAGGTCATTTCCTTCACGAGTACGTTCTCCTACACCAGCAAATACTGATAAACCACCGTGACCTTTTGCTATATTGTTAATCAACTCCTGAATTAATACCGTTTTACCAACACCGGCACCACCAAATAACCCAATTTTACCACCTTTTGCATAAGGCTCAATAAGATCGATTACTTTAATACCTGTGAATAAAACTTCTGTAGAAGTTGATAAATCTTCAAATTTCGGTGCCTGTCTGTGAATTGGCAGACCGGCTTTTCCAGCTTTAGGCAAATTACCTAATCCATCAATGGCATCACCAATAACATTAAATAAGCGTCCGTAAACATCTTCGCCAATTGGCATTTGAATAGGTGCTCCAGTTGCAGTGACCTCTGTGCCTCTGCTTAATCCATCTGACGAGTCCATTGCGATAGTACGAACAGAATCTTCACCAATGTGAGATTGTACCTCTAATACTAATAAAGAGCCATCAGGTCTTTTAATTTCTAATGAATCATAAATTTTTGGAAGTTCAGAACCTGCTCCGAATTCAACATCGATAACCGGACCAACGATTTGTGCAACTTTACCTGTAACTTTAGCCATTACTTATATGTTTAATATTATGCATTTTAATTCTGAGAAAACACTTCAAGTTTTCGCGTGCAAAGATATATTTTTTAATTTAAAATGAAAGTTGTTTTTATAGCTTTTTTGCAATAAAAAAACACCTTCAATACGAAGGTGTTAGTAATTTGTAAAATCCTTTTATTCTATTGTAATTCGGGCTAATAATTTGTAGGATGATTTCCAGCCTTAGCCACATTACCTGAAGCTATAAAGTTTGAGCCAAATTTTGTATCAATCGCTTCAAGAAATTTATTAGCCATAAATGCATAGCCTCTTGCTGTTAAATGAATACCGTCTAAACTAACTGCACCACCTGTAACCAAATTTGCATCTAGCGTATAATCATCAAAATTAGTACCTGTTGATGCTAATTGGGTTAAGATGCTGTTTAAGTCAACTAAAGCAATATTTTCATTAGCATTAGCTACAGCAGCAATTGTATTATTATAAGCATCTGTTGCAGTTTTAATACTTGTGAGCTCATCAATGTCTAAGGCATCTTGGTCATCAATACCGTTTACAGCAGCCAGAATCAAACCTGCTTGTTCAAGGGTGGGCGTACCTCCCTGTTGAAGAAGCCCTAAGACCTGTAATACTTCTGGAGTTATTACTACAGAACCGTAGCCTTGTGCCAATGCGTTTCGGTTTATAGGTAGCATAAGTAACTCTTCCGCTGTCATTTGTCTAAACCCTAATGGATTCGTCTGCGTAGCTGGGACATCTATTAAAAACCTGTTAGGACCTTCATTAAAAGTAATAGCATATTGAGCTGCTAAAGCTTGTGCTTGTTCTAATGGAACTCCGTTTAACACTAAACCTTGTAAAAATATACCACTAGCCGCTTGGAAAAACCCTGTTAATTGTCCAGCGGTGGTTGCATCTAAAACCAATGCATTATTTGGTATGGTTGTAAAGTAAGGTAGATCTGTTATGTAAGGAACATTGGTTACAACACCCTTGGCACCAGTATTTGTTAAGGTGCTAACTATTCCACTAAACACATTAGCAAAAACATTTGGGTCGGTAATGTCGTTATTGCCGTACGTTGAAGGGTTTAAATTTCCTGTTTGATCAACGCCTGAGCCTCCAGAAGTAGCAAATGTTAAAACATCATTTCCACCTAATTCAGAAAGTGTGAAAAAAGTTGGATTTTGACTTACTGCGTCACCAAGCATAGTAGCAGAAGCAGATGAAGCCATTCTTCCAAAATATGGGTTTAAGCTGCCATAACCAGAAAAAGTAACATGAAAGCTTTTAGCTCCAGGGACTCCAACATTATTAAAAGGTCCAGATAAGACATTAAATCCATCTGTGGTTGGGGTACTTGGAAGTCTCACTGGGCCTTCGCCATTAAAGTATAATCTTGGTAAAAAATTCGGGTTAGGAGTACCTCCAAAAACTAGCCCTCCAATATTATCATTCATTAATGGTTGGGTAAAACTCCCTCCTCCTACTTTAGCAAATTCTTTAGCTAAAATGTTTGGAAACGAATTTTCTTGCGCTGCAATAAAAACGGCACCATCGGTATAACCGGCTGTGAATGAAGCTCCAACTGCAACATAGCTAGAAAAATCGGCACTACCGGCAATTAGTTCTGGTAAAACTTCAGTAGAAGTGTCAACATTATTATCAATTAAAACATCTTCAATGTCGTTACATGCTGTGAATCCTAAAAGGATTATTAACAGCCATATATATTTTGTATTCATGATTTTCTTTTTCATTTTATAGATTATTAATTGTCCAAGACACATAATACATTGAGCCTATAAGTCCTGTACCAAAGGCTGTGAAGTATTCTTCACCAGTAAGGTTTGTTGCACCAACTTTAAACATTGATTTTAAACTAGGAATGGTTAAGTTGATTTGTGCATCTAAAACATGAAATTCTGGTACGACGCCGTTTCCAAAAGTTGCCTCCCAGTAATAATCATCACTAAATCTGTAAGAAATGTTAAAACCAAAGTTTTTAAATAATTCGGTATTTCCAAAAGAGGCTTTAAACTTATGTTCTGGCGTATTAAAATTTGTTACAAAATCAGGATATTTATCGCGATCAAAATCTAATTTAGCATAGGTATAACTACCGCTTAAATCGAAATCATTAAACACTTTAGTTGATAAACCAATGGATGCTCCATAAGAGTTGACTTTCGCAGGTGAATTAGTATAAATATTATACGCTTGCGTATCACTATTTGCTAATGCCGCTACTGAAAGCGAATTATCGCCAACGGTTCCATATAGCGGAGAAACAACGGTAGCTTGAGAAATAAAATCTTTGTAGCTATTGTAATAAGCACTAAAATCTACGGTAAGGTTTTTAAATTTCCCGCGATAACCAACCTCCGCAGAAGTTACTTGTTCTGGTTTTACCAAATCTGGATTTGCAATTTCTAAAACTGCAGGATTACCAGTAGCGCCTAGGGCTCGAGCCGAGCTTAATGTATATGAATTTTCATAACCAGCACGACCTGTTTGAATAACATTAGCAGGCTGTCCTAATGCTTGGCCAGGACCACTAACAGGATAAGACCTAGAATATCTGTCTAAGTTATCAGGAGCAGCACCTATTAACACATAAGGGCCAGCATCTAAACCAATAAATAAATCTTGAGTAGTAGGATTTCTAAACCCAGTTTGAACGGATGCTCTAATATTATGATTATTATTAACTGTTAAACCAGCTGAAATTCTTGGTGACAAAAAACCATCAAAAAACTCGGATTTATCATAACGAACCGAACCAGTAAGTTTAAGTTCTAAAGATTCATTTAGTTCTAAATTTTTCTGAATTTGTGTATATACACCATACTCAGAGTAATCAATTGTTCCATCTTTATCAGTGTAAATAGTTCCAAATGAATTTAGACTATATTTTCTATAAGATCCCCCAACCTGAATTTCTGCAAAGTCAATTAAATGACTAAAGTTGTAATTGGCGTCTGAATGATAATATTTAGACGCATCTTGAAATTTAGAACCTGTTAATAAATCAGGGTCATTAATACTCTTATTAAAGGCCGCATTAAATCCGTCTGAGCCTGGTAAAAATCTGCCAGATTCTGCCTTTGCTCTAGCCGCCGCATGGGCTTGCGCATCTGTGGCACCGCCTAAAGTAGCTAGAACGTAAGTTCCTGTATATTCACCAAACCAGGTGTTGTCATCTTTCCAGGCTCGGTTAATATTAATACCAGTAAAAACCATGTCATAAGAGTCTCCGGCTTTATCACCAACCATATAACCTCTTAAAAAGAAATTTTTATTTTTGATTTCAAACTTGTGTTGCTCCTGAAAAAAGCCATTAATATTATATCGGTTACTTCCTTGATAAATAGTAGAACCCGTACCTACTTTTCCAACATAGGATATTTCAAAGTCATCTTCGAAAGGCCTGTAGTATAAACCCCAGTCTGCTTTAACACTTTCAGCATTATAATTCGTTAAATCTGATTCAGCATAACCTGTTCTACTAACAGCTACAGATGGCACCAATGCATTGGCTCCTGCTGGCAGAATTCCTAAATCTTCAAGAGCTACTGCTACACCTTTAATATTTGTGGAAACCACATCACCATAAACGTTGACGCCGTTATAATTTAAATTGGTTTCACGAGTTCCGCCATTTGAATTTCTATCAGTTTCGTTATTAGCGGCCCAATCGGTACCTTTTAAATAACCAAAATTAATTTTTGCAGCAAATTTATTACTAAACTTGTATGCAGCTCGAATTCCGAAGTCGGTATATTCATTATCTCCGGCAGCTTCTTGAGAGGTAATTCCTTTTTTCATGTAAGCACTAATCCCATGGTGATCAAACGGATTTTTACTACGCATAAAAAGAATCCCGTTAAAAGCATTAGCCCCATACAAAGCAGATGATGCTCCAGGTAAAAGTTCAACGCTTTGCACATCGGTTTCTATCATACCTACTAAATTTCCAATAGGGAAGTTTAAGGCGGGTGTAGAGTTATCCATACCATCTACTAACTGCATAAACCGGTTGTTGGCAAAGGTTGCAAACCCTCTGGTGTTAACAGATTTAAATGTTAAACTGTTGGTGTTTACATCGACGCCTTTAAGGTTCTCTAAACCATCATAAAAATCTACAGAAGCTGTATTTTTTATTTCTTTTAGCCCTAAACGCTCAACAGTTACAGGCGATTCAAAAATACGCTCTGGCGTTCTTGAAGCGGAAATAACCACTTCGTCTAGCGATGTTCCTTCTATTAAAACGAAGTTAACAATTTGATTACTTTCTGTTATTTGTTGTGTTACGGTTTCAAAACCAACAATACTAGCTTGTAAATCAAATGGCGGGCTTATATTTACTTTAAGCGTAAAATTACCGTCAAAATCTGTTACTGTTCCGGAAGAAGTGCCAACAACTATGATGTTAGCTCCTGGAATGGGCTGACTGTTATCATCGACAACGATTCCAGTAATTGTTGTTTGTGCATTTGTTAATCCATAAAACAGTAACAATAGGATAGGGAGAATTGTTTTCATTTATTAGTCTTAGTTTAAGTTTTATAGAGTCAATATTAGAAAGAAAAATTGATTTATTTTACATAAATCAAAAATAAATTATGCGCACATAGTATATTTTCTTAAAAAAAACCGACAATTATTTGTTATATATGTAAAAATAGGGAGATTTATTGAGTTTTTAACACAATGAGTTAAAATTATACATAAAAAAGGACCGTATTGTCCTTTTTTATGTATTCAGCTGTCATTAAACTTGATAATTCTAAAGGTCTAAATGCGTTATTGCAAATCTAATTTGGTTTCGTCTCAATCTTTCCTAAAAAATTTAGAATAATAATTAGTGTTCCGAGAATGATTTGTATGAGGAATATAAAATTTAAGGCTTCTTTTTCAAGTAAATTAATAAGACCACTTAGAATAAAAATAATTCCATAGAAATACCAAAATACTTTTCTGATTTTTTGTTTTTTGTTTTCTGTAATCTTCATCATTTTCATTGAAATAAAATGAAGCATGCCAATACAAACAAAAACAATTAACATAATGACTAAACCATTCAGCATAACCCAAATTTAAGAATTATTCATTTAATGGCAAGCCAAAACTTTGGAGAGGTGATTTTTACTTTAATAGTAAAAATCACCTCTCCAAAATGTTGTAATAAATATGCCTATCACAGTTATTCCACCGTTACAGACTTCGCTAAATTTCTTGGTTGATCAACATTTTTTCCGAGCAACACGGCGATATGATATGAAAGTAATTGTAAAGGAATTGTAGTTAATAATGGCGTTAATGATTCTAATGTTTCAGGCACTTCAATAACATGGTCTGCTAATTCTCTGACATCAACGTCTCCTTCAGTAACGATAGCTATAATTTTTCCTTTCCTTGATTTAATTTCCTGAATGTTACTCACTACTTTTTCGTAGTGTCCTTTTTTTGTAGCGATAACAACAATAGGCATATTTTCGTCGATCAAGGCAATAGGGCCATGTTTCATTTCGGCCGCAGGATATCCTTCAGCATGGATATATGATATTTCTTTTAATTTTAAAGCACCTTCAAGTGCCACAGGGAAATTATAGCCTCTTCCTAAGTATAAGCAGTTACGAGAATTTTTATAAATATCGGCTATCATTTTAATATGTGCGTCAGATTCTAAGGCTTTCTCTACTTTTTTAGGAATCATTTCAAACTCGAGTAAATAATGACGGAAGTCTGAACTAGTAATGGTGCCTTTGGCTCTTGCTAAACGTAAGGCAATAAGAGATAAAACAGTAATTTGCGTGGTAAAAGCTTTTGTTGAAGCAACTCCTATTTCAGGACCTGCATGTGTATAAGCGCCTGCATGTGTTTCTCTGGCAATAGATGAACCAACAACATTACATACTCCAAAAACAAAAGCCCCTTTAGATTTTGCTAATTTTATAGCGGCAAGTGTATCGGCTGTTTCTCCAGATTGTGAGATTGCTATAACAACATCTCTTTCTGTAATAATGGGATTTCTATATCTAAATTCTGAAGCATATTCTACTTCAACAGGTATTCTGGCTAAATCTTCAAAAATATATTCTGCAACAAGACCTGCATGCCATGAGGTACCACAGGCAATAATAATAATTCGGTCTGCAGCCAGAAACTTCTTCATGTTATCTTCAACACTAGACATTTTTATGATAGCATCTTCTCTGTTAAGCCTTCCGCGAAAAGTATCTGTAATTGCTTTAGGTTGTTCATAAATTTCTTTAAGCATAAAATGTTCAAAACCTCCTTTTTCTATCTGTTCCAAATTCATTTGGAGCGCTTGAATATAGGGGTCGACTAATGAATCATCCTTAATTTTTCTAACCTTTATATCTTTATTTAATCTTATAATGGCCATTTCTTCGTCTTCTAAATAAATGGCATTTTTAGTATACTCAATAAAAGGAGAGGCGTCGCTTGCTATAAAGAATTCATCTTTACCAACACCAATAGCTAAAGGACTACCTAAGCGGGCAATGACTATTTCATTAGGTTGTGTTTTATCAAAAACCGCAATAGCATAAGCGCCTATTACTTGGTTTAAAGCAATTTGAACTGCTTTTCCTAATTTAACATTTTCTTGCTTTTTTACTTCTTCAATCAGGTTTACTAAAACTTCAGTATCGGTATCAGACTTAAACGTATAGCCTCTGGAGATTAATTCTTTACGAAGTGATTCGTAGTTTTCAATAATTCCGTTATGAATAATTACTAAATTTTCAGAATTAGAATAATGAGGATGAGAATTAACATCATTTGGTACACCATGTGTAGCCCATCTGGTATGACCTATACCAATATGACCAACTGATGACATTTCTTTTTCTAATTTGTTTTCAAGATCGACAACTTTCCCTTTTGTTTTAGAAACATTCAGGTTTTTTCCATCATAAAGAGCAATACCAGCACTGTCATATCCGCGATATTCAAGTCTCTTTAATCCTTCAATTATAATAGGGTAAGCTTTTCGAGGTCCAATGTATCCAACAATTCCACACATAAGTACTTAATTTTGATTTGGTTAATAATAGCAGCGACAAATATGTAAAATAATAATTAAATATGGATAATTATTATACAAAGGCTACACTTTATACGATGAAATTCAACAATCTGGAATAAAAAAGCGAGATTTTCAGTGTATATAATTTACTACAGGCAGATATTTTTAATTTTCCTTACTTTCTGTAAAATAAACTTCTAAAGTCATTTTTTTCTCTTGGGCACTTTCATTACTACCGTATAATACAGTTCCTCTTGGTGTAATAATTGAAGCTTCAGGAACTCCAGTAACACCGTCCATACTGTTTAGAATAGGAGCGTTAGTTGTTAGGTTAACATTAGTTGATAGTACAAGGCCTATTTTGGTATTTGTAGAATCTCTTAGTAAAATATTATTTAGGTGTTCTGTGATGCGTATTTTATATTTTGGAACACCATTGTCATTTGTATTGCGTTGTCCTAAATGTACAAATTTTGAACTTAAAGGGTCTGTTGAATTTGCCGTTGGGTCGAAATCATAATCAATTAAAGGGATGTTGTTTTTTGCATCATAAGCATAAATTCTATCGTATTTATGATAATCTGAATCACCGCCAGTAGCGACACTTTCATCTTCATAAATCACAAGTTGAGCCTCGTTAATTAATTTTTTTAAGACAAACTTACCATCTTCTAAAATGTATTCTCCGTTTTCATCTACAGCTCTGTAAGATTTCTTAAAACATTCTAGAGCAGAAATTTCTGTACCGTCACAATCTACCATCCCAGACAAAATGTCAATGACAGCCATTGAGCCTTCTGCGCCTTTTAAATAAAGTTTTTCGTCACCATTAGTAGGGTCGCCATTATCTAAAGATACTAAACTGTAATTATTTATAAACGTATTTAGTTTATTTCCGCTAAAGTTAAATGTATAGGTACTTTGTAGTCTTTCTCCAGTTGTTATAGTAGAGTCATAAGAATAATATATGGTTACACTAGAACTGCTGTTAGCCAAATTAAGCATAATCATATTACCCTCATTATTGATAGCTTCAGCTTTTATAAAAAGACCTCTAAAATAATCTTTAAAATTATTTGCGTTACTTAATTCAGTACTGCCTTCTTTTTCTAGAATTGCCAACCTCCAGAACTCTGGATCTAAATGTGCTCTTAATGCTGGAGCTAATCTTTCAAAAGTTTCTGCGCCATCACTATTAATGGATTTTAGAATAATAGGGTCACTCGTTGGTAAAAAAGAATCATTATTGTAAATAGTTTCAATAGATTTGAAATTATCAAAATTTATAGAACCGTTTTCTGTAATAGCAAAATTATCGGTATCATTAATAGTGCCACTTGCATTTGAATAGTAATTCTGCGTTATATCTGATTCTGAATTAGGATCAAAATCTCTAATAAAATAGTTGTTTCGATGTATTGCTAGCTTAATTGGATTACTGCCAAATAAAGAATCACTTATTGAGTAAGTGAGGTTTCCATCCGTATCCAGTTCTGGTAATGTTTTAGAGTAATAAGGGATATTTAAAATGACAGAATCAATAGTAGGATTGCCACCAAAAGTTGGGTCGTATAATGTTGGCGTTATTTGCGTAACAATGCTTGCCGTTGTTTGCCCATAAGCAGGGTCGTTGAAAACACCTAATAACGTATTATTTAAATTATTAATTTTTAAAGAATCTAGTTTCTTGTTATACGCAACAATAGGTAGTTGATAATGATCTGTATTAAAACTTTTTTGTCCAATAACATCACTTTCAATAGAGTTGAAATCTTGATCGCATGCTACTATTACTAATGCAATAAACACTATAAAACCAGTAAATTTAAGGGCTTGAAATATTTTTTTCATAGATATTTTGAAAGGAATAATAATGATGTTAAATGAATACTTGAGAATTTAAAAACTCCGAGTAGGCTTCGCCAAATTCATCTTTAAATTTGTATTCTAAAACAGGCTTATTAGATGCTTTTAAGTAGGTTTCTAATTCTTGTGGAATATTTTCAGAACCAACAATAAGAGCATCAGAATGGTTAATAGCAATTTTCATTAAGTTATTATATGAAGGCGTTTCTAAAACACTTATTTTCTCGGCATCAATATTATCAAATTTAATTTTGTTAAGCATATCCTTATTTAACGTTTCATCAAAACTTTGATTGTATACCGAAGTCACAATTTTACTTTCATTAAATAAAGGCTCATCTTTATAGTATTCTTTTAAATAAAGAGGCAATAATGATGCCAACCAACCATGAACGTGAATAACATCTGGTGCCCAGTTTAATTTTTTAACCGTTTCTATAACGCCTTTGGCAAAGAAAATAGCGCGCTCATCATTATCTGGAAATAAATTACCGTTCTCATCTGTTAATGTCGCCTTTCTTTTAAAATACTCATCATTATCTATAAAATAAACTTGAATACGTTCTTTTGGAATAGAGGCTACTTTAATAATAAGAGGCATATCTAAGTCATTTATCACCAAATTTATCCCAGATAGTCTTATAACTTCATGTAATTGATGTCTTCTCTCATTTATATTACCATATCTAGGCATGAATATTCTTATTTGACCTCCTTGTTGATTTACCAATCTTGGAGCTTCAAAAGACATTGAAGAAATTTCGGTTTCAGGTAAATAAGGTACTACTTCAGATGATACATACAATATCCTCTTATCTTTCATATTATAGATTTTGTTGTTTTAACGATTTTATGTAATGAGAATTTTTAATTTGAATAGCATAAAAAACGAGAAATAAACGTTCTAGAATTAGGCTCTATTAAAAAAAATCAAAATAAAAAACACGCAAAAGTACAAAATTTTATGCAGATTGAATGTAAAATCTTAAGTTTGCACCCGTTAATTTTTTATTAAAAAATGGTTGTTTTTTCAGATATAGAGCAAATTACAATGACAATTGATGCTTTTAAAGCAAAACAATTTACTATTGGGTTTGTACCTACCATGGGAGCATTACATAAAGGGCATTTAGCTTTAGTTGAAAAAGCATTGGCTAATAATGATAAGGTTTTTGTAAGTGTATTTGTAAACCCAACGCAATTTAACAATAGTGATGATCTTGTAAAATACCCCAGAACTTTAGAAAAAGACATTCTTTTGTTAGAATCACTTTCTGAAGAAATTTTAGTTTTTGCCCCTTCGGTTGATGTTGTTTACGATGGAAATACAGTATCACAACAGTTTGATTTTGATGGCTTAGAGCATAAAATGGAAGGAGAATTTAGACCTGGTCATTTTAATGGCGTTGGAACTGTAGTAAAGCGTTTGTTTGAAATAGTGAGACCAAATAACGCCTATTTTGGTGAAAAAGATTTTCAGCAACTACAAATCATTAAAAAACTTGTTAAAAAGTATGATATACCTGTTAAAGTTATAGGTTGTAAAATCCAGAGAGAACCTAGTGGTCTTGCTATGAGTTCTAGAAATACCCGACTGACAGATAATGAAAGAAAGGCGGCTTCATTTATCTATCAAACCTTAAAAACTGCCAAAAAACAATTTGGCACAAAAAGTGCTCATGAAGTTACAGAGTGGGTCACAAAGCATTTTGAAAATCATGAATTGTTAAAGCTTGAATATTTTATTATTGCGGATGTTGACACTTTAAAAACAGTAAAACAAAAATCAAACAATAACGTTTATAGAGCGTTTATAGCTGTATATGCAAGCGATATTAGACTAATAGATAATATCGCATTAAATTAATTATCTTTGCCACATGCAAGTTCAAGTAGTAAAATCTAAGATTCACAGAGTTAAATGTACTGGTGCAGACCTAAATTACATTGGTAGTATCACTATTGATGAAGATTTAATGGAAGCAGCCAACATTATACAAGGCGAAAAAGTTCAGATTGTTAATAATGACAATGGTGAACGATTAGATACATATGTTATTCCAGGGCCACGTAACAGTGGTGAAATTACCTTAAACGGAGCTGCTGCTAGAAAAGTTTCTGTTGGTGATACCTTAATTTTAATAACCTATGCGTTTATGGATATTGAAGAAGCAAAAACGTTTAAACCTTCTTTGGTATTTCCTGATGAAGCCACCAACTTATTGAAATAAATTTTGTCTCTACACCTAAAACGGTATATTAAAATTTTTCTTCCATTATTACTGGGAGTCTTTTTGGTATGGTATGCGCTTTCAAAAGTATCGTTAGATGAATTATTGGTGTATTTAAAGGAAGCCGATTACAAATGGATTATTCTTGGTGTTTTTTTTGGGTTGTTAAGTCATCTTTCTAGATCATACCGTTGGGTATTTATGCTAGAGCCATTAGGCTATAAAATTAAATTAGGCAATAGTATAATGGCGGTGTTTGCGGCTTATTTAATTAATTATACTATTCCAAGAGCAGGAGAAGTTGCAAGAGCTTCTATTTTAACAAATTATGAAAAGGTGCCTTTTGAAAAAGGTTTTGGCACTATTGTTTCAGAGCGCATTGCAGACGTTATTGTGATGATGGGAATCATATTAGTAACCTTGTTTCTTCAATTTGATTTTATTTATAATTTTTTAATAGTCAAATTTAACTTTACTAAAATTATCATTGGGGCAGTAATCCTGTTACTGTTTGGTATTATTATTTTAAAGTTTATAAAACATAGTGAATCTAAAATTGCGACAAAAATTAAAACCTTTGTAAAAGGATTATTTGAAGGGGTTTTTAGTATTTTTAAAATGAAAAAAAAATGGCCTTTTATTTTTCATACCTTGTTTATTTGGGGTATGTATGTGCTCATGTTTTATGTGACGTCTTTTGCTATTAAAGAATTAAATGACATTTCAATGGGAGCAATTTTAATAGGTTTTATTTCAGCCAGTTTTAGTATTGCCGCCACGAATGGAGGTATAGGCTCCTATCCGCTTGCCATCTACGCAGCGTTTTCTATTTTTGCAATTGCCAAGGAACCTAGTCTAGCTTTTGGTTGGATTATTTGGGCGTCGCAAACACTGCTTATTATTATTTTTGGTGGTTTATCACTAATTTACTTACCTATTTATAACAGAAAAAATAGAGACAAAACAACTTCAAAGGTTTAGAATACTTTCTTTTTAAACTTTCGCTTTATTTGTTAACTTGCCATGTGTAATTTATCAAATGATTAATATGAAATCAGTTTTTTGCTTTTTATTTTTAGTGCTTGCTTTCAATAGTTTTCAATCGCAAGTTATTTATGAGCCTTTTGAATCTTATAAGTTGGGAGAGTCAAGAGAACTTAAAATTCAATTACCCAGAGGATATGATAACACTGACAAAAAAATCTACCCGTTATTTATTGTTCTTGATGGGGATTATATGTTTGAAGCCGTTGCAGGAAATGTCGATTATTTTTCTTATTGGGAAGACATGCCGGAATCAATTGTTGTTGGAATTAACCAACTAGATAAACGATTAGATGATTGCTTGTATTCTGAACAGAATTCACTTCCTGTTGAAACAGGAACTAACTTTTTTGAATTTATAGGAACAGAACTTATTCCATATATCCAAAATAAATATAAAGTTGGTAATTTTAAAGTAGCTGTAGGTCATGGGGAAACAGCGAATTTCATCAATTATTATTTGTTAAAACAGCAACCTCTATTTCAAGCCTATATTGTTGTGAGTCCAGAATTTGCTCCGCAAATGAATACGTTTGTTTCTGATAGATTGGGTACTTTTGAAAACAAAATATTTTATTATTTAGCCACTTCAACCACTGATGTGCCCTATATAAAAAAGGAAACGAAAGCCTTTAACACAAGTCTTTCCTCTATAGATAATAACAATCTGTTTTATTATTTTGATGAGTTTGAGGGGGCATCTCATTATTCAGTTCCAACACACGCTATTCCTAAAGCATTAGAAGATATATTTTCAGTTTTTCAACCCATTAGTAAAGATGAATACAAAGAAACAATTCTAAAGTTAGAAGAATCGCCTGTTGACTATTTGTTAGAAAAATATCAAACCATAGAAGATTTATTTGGTATAGAAAAACAAGTTCTAATTAATGATTTTAAAGCCATTGAAGCAGCTATTGAGAAAAATGAAACGTTTCAATATTTCGAAGCCTTAGGAAAATTAGCCAGAGATGAATACCCAAATACAGTTTTAGGAAGTTATTACATGGCTCGATTTTATGAAGAGACTGGAGAACCAAAAAAGGCTATGAGAACCTATCAATCGGGTTACTCATTTGAAGAAATAGGAGGCATTACTAAAGATGAAATGTTAGAAAAGGCGGATGCTATTAAAGCAGATTTTGGATATTAAATGGCTAAAGTAAAAACAACATTTTTTTGTCAGAATTGTGGAAGTTCATATGCCAAATGGCAAGGACAATGTACGGCATGTAAAGAATGGAATACCATTGTTGAAGAAGTTATTCAAAAAGAAGAAAAAAGCACTTGGAAATCGTCAACATCATTAGTAAAACGAGTTTCAAAGCCCTTGTTAATTCAAGATATAGATACGACTCAAGAATCCAGATTGAACACCTTTGATACCGAGTTTAATCGTGTTTTGGGAGGAGGTATTGTTCCTGGATCGTTAATTCTTTTAGGCGGAGAACCAGGTATTGGTAAAAGTACACTTCTACTTCAAGTTTCACTAAAATTACCTTATAAAACCCTCTATGTTTCTGGTGAAGAAAGTCAAAAACAAATTAAAATGCGTGCGGAACGCATTTATCCGGGCAATACAAATTGTTATATTCTAACAGAAACAAAAACACAAAATATTTTTAAGCAAATTGAAGCTTTAGAACCAGACATCGTTGTTATCGATTCTATACAAACGCTACATAGCGATTACTTAGAGTCCTCTTCTGGAACTATTTCTCAGATTAAGGAATGTACTGCAGAGCTTATAAAATTTGCTAAAGAAACGGCAACTCCAGTTATACTAATTGGTCATATTACTAAAGACGGCAATATTGCCGGGCCAAAAATCTTAGAGCATATGGTTGATACGGTGTTGCAATTTGAAGGAGATCGAAATCATGTGTTCAGAATTTTAAGAGCTAATAAAAATCGCTTTGGATCTACTAATGAGCTTGGGATTTATGAAATGCAAGGTTCTGGGTTGAGAGAAGTTTCAAATCCTTCAGAAATTTTAATTTCAAAAAAAGAGGAAGAACTTTCTGGAAATGCTGTAGCCGCTACCCTGGAGGGCATGCGTCCTTTAATGATTGAAGTACAAGCCTTAGTTAGTACCGCTGTTTATGGCACACCACAACGAAGTGCCACAGGTTTTAATGCCAAACGGCTAAATATGCTTCTGGCAGTTTTAGAAAAACGAGCAGGGTTTCGTTTAGGTGCGAAGGATGTTTTTTTAAATATAACAGGCGGTATTAACGTTGATGATCCCGCCATTGATTTAGCCGTTGTGGCCGCTATTTTATCGTCAAATGAAGATGTCTTTTTACCTAAAGATGTGTGTTTTGCTGCCGAAGTAGGACTTTCTGGCGAAATTAGACCTGTACAGAGAGTAGAGCAGCGTATTTTAGAAGCTGAAAAACTAGGATTTAAAAGTATTTATATATCAAAATATAATAAAATAACATCAAAACCAAAAGGCATAAAAATTCAACTAATTTCTAAAGTTGAAGAGTTAGTAAACCTGATACTTTAGAAATTAGTCTTCCTTTTTATATTTTGTTTGCTCATAATTAGGGATTGAAAATAATAAGAAAAAAACCAAAGCAATTGTTTTGGTTTTTTTTTGCTTAAAAATTAACCATTTAAGGAATTATCCTTAATTTCGCACCTCGATTAGAATTTTGATATAATGAGTGCTAAATTTCCTGAATATAAAGGACTTGACTTACCAAAAGTTGCAGGCGACATCCTCAACTATTGGCAAGAAAATAATGTATTTGAAAAAAGTGTAACCACAAGAGAAGGCAATAAACCATTTGTTTTTTTTGAAGGGCCTCCTTCGGCAAATGGACTTCCTGGAGTACACCACGTTTTAGCACGTGCTATTAAAGATATTTTTCCGCGTTATAAAACCATGAAAGGTTTTCAGGTGAAACGAAAAGCTGGTTGGGATACGCATGGGTTGCCCATTGAATTAGGTGTAGAAAAAGAGCTAGGAATTACCAAAGAAGATATAGGAAAAACCATTTCAGTAGAAGATTATAACGCCGCATGTAGAAAAGCCGTGATGCGTTATACCGATGTTTGGAACGATCTTACCCAAAAAATGGGATATTGGGTAGATATGGAGGATCCATATATTACCTATGAGCCAAAATACATGGAATCTGTTTGGTGGTTGTTAAAGCAGATTTATGATAAGAATTTGTTGTACAAAGGGTATACGATTCAACCCTATTCCCCAAAAGCAGGAACAGGCTTAAGTTCACATGAGCTGAATCAACCAGGCACCTATCAAGATGTTACCGACACTACTGTTGTTGCACAATTTAAAGCAAATCAAGCCTCATTGCCAGATTTTTTAAAAAATGAAGGCGATATCCATTTTTTAGCCTGGACTACCACACCTTGGACATTGCCAAGTAATACAGCTCTAACTGTTGGTCAAAAAATAGAGTACGTTTTAGTAGAAACCTTTAATCAATACACATTTGAACCAATAAAGGTGGTTCTTGCAAAGAAATTAGTGCGTTATCAGTTTTCCGGAAAATTTAATCAGGTAGAAGGTCAAAAAGCATTATCAGTTTACAAACCTAATGATAAGAAGATACCTTACCATATTATCAAAGAATTTGTTGGAAAAGATTTAGTAGGAATAACATACGAGCAATTATTACCATACGCCTTGCCAAATGATAATCCAGAAAATGCATTCAGAGTTATTTCTGGAGATTTTGTAACGACCGAAGATGGAACGGGGATTGTTCATACGGCCCCGACGTTTGGTGCAGATGATGCTCTGGTTGCAAAACAAGCAACGCCGGAAGTTCCGCCCATGTTGGTGAAAGACGAAAACGGAAACTTAGTGCCACTGGTAAATTTACAAGGAAAATTTAGACCAGAAATGGGAGAGTATGCGGGTAAATATGTTAAGAATGAATATTACCGCGATGGTGAAGCACCTGAACGTTCGGTAGATGTTGAACTTGCTATCAAATTAAAAGAAGAAAATAAAGCCTTTAAGGTCGAAAAATATAAACACAGCTACCCTAACTGTTGGAGAACCGATAAACCAATTCTTTACTATCCATTAGATTCTTGGTTTATAAAAGTGACCGATGTTAAGGAGAACATGGTCGCATTAAATAATACCATTAATTGGAAACCAAAAGCTACTGGTACAGGTCGTTTTGGTAACTGGTTAGCCAATGCCAATGATTGGAATTTATCGCGTTCACGCTATTGGGGAATTCCATTACCAATTTGGAGAACCGAAGATGGCAAGGAAGAAACCTGTATTGGTTCGGTTGAAGAACTAAAACAAGAAATGTCGAAAGCTGTTTCAGCAGGAGTACTTTCAAAAGATATTTTTGAAGATTTTGAAGTTGGAAACAATTCCGAAGAAAACTATGCGAAAATAGATTTGCATAAAAATATAGTTGACAAGATTGTATTAGTTTCAGAAACCGGCAAACCAATGAAACGCGAAAGTGATTTAATTGATGTTTGGTTTGATTCTGGTTCTATGCCGTATGCACAATGGCACTATCCGTTTGAAAACAAAGAAAAAATTGATACAAACGAATCATTTCCTGCAGATTTCATTGCAGAAGGGGTCGACCAAACACGGGGTTGGTTCTATACGCTTCATGCGATTGCTACGATGGTTTTTGATTCTGTAGCTTATAAAAATGTGGTGTCTAATGGTTTGGTTTTAGATAAAAACGGACAAAAAATGTCCAAGCGTTTGGGCAATGCAGTTGATCCTTTTGAAACCTTATCAACTTATGGCGCCGATGCCACGCGCTGGTATATGATAGCCAATGCCAATCCGTGGGATAACTTAAAGTTTGATTTAGAAGGCATTGAAGAAGTAAAACGAAAGTTCTTCGGTACACTTTACAATACCTATTCGTTCTTTGCATTATACAGC
This sequence comes from Yeosuana sp., assembly GCF_057126245.1. NCBI lineage: Bacteria > Pseudomonadati > Bacteroidota > Flavobacteriia > Flavobacteriales > Flavobacteriaceae > Yeosuana > Yeosuana sp. The sequence goes on from NZ_DBNGMQ010000028.1 coordinate 33,509, forward strand.
AATCTTGATAATTTTAAGTATGGCGAAGATGAAATTCCTTTGGCGGAAAGACCGGAAATTGACCGATGGATTTTATCTGAACTTCATACATTAATAAAAAAAGTAGACGCGTTTTATACTGATTATGAGCCAACCAAAGCAGCACGTGTTATTTCAGATTTTGCGCAAGACCATTTAAGTAACTGGTATGTGCGTTTAAGTAGAAGACGTTTTTGGAAGGGTGACTATGAAATCGATAAAATTTCGGCTTACCAAACATTATATACGTGTATGTTAACCATTGCAAAGTTAGGAGCTCCCATTGCACCATTCTTTATGGATAAGCTCTATATGGATTTAAATTCGGTTACCAATAAAGAGTCTTTCGAGAGTATTCATCTTGGTGAATTTCCTTTATTTGATGCATCTTTCGTTGATAAATCTTTAGAACGTAAAATGGAAAGTGCGCAAACAATATCATCTTTAGTTTTGTCGTTAAGAGCTAAAGAAAAAATAAAAGTACGTCAGCCACTTCAAAAAATTATGATTCCTATTAATAGTGCGCAGCAAAAGGAAGAAATTTTGGCCGTGTCAGACTTAATAAAACATGAAGTAAACGTTAAAGAAATTCAACTTTTAGAAGACGCTTCAGATATTCTTGTAAAACAGATAAAACCTAACTTTAAAACATTAGGACCGCGTTTTGGAAAGGATATGAAAGCCATTGCTAATGCAGTAATTAACTTTACTTCGGAAGATATTAACAAAATAGAACAAAATGGCCATTTAGAAGTTGCTATTAATGGAAAAAATATTACTTTAGAACGCACAGATGTAGAAATCACATCTCAAGATATTGAAGGTTGGTTGGTTGCAAATGAAGGGTCTTTAACAGTAGCTTTAGATGTTACAATTTCCGAAGATTTACGAAAAGAAGGAATTGCTAGAGAACTAGTAAATAGAATACAGAACTTGCGTAAAGATTCTGGTTTTGAAGTAACAGATAGAATTGACGTTCTACTTCAAAAAGACGAAAACATTGTTAATGCTGTTAAAACGAATATGTCGTATATTAAGGCAGAAACATTAACAGAAGAATTAGAAATTATTGAACAAATAGACAACGGTATAGAAATTGCTTTTGATGATGTAAATACAAAGTTGTTTATTAAAAAACACTAAAATTATGGGCGGAGACACAAACATTAGATACTCAGATAAAGACTTAGCAGAGTTTAAAGAGTTAATTAAAGAGAAAATACAAAAAGCACAAAATGATTTGGAGCTTATTCGAAGTGCGTATATGAATGATCATAACAACGGCACAGAAGATACCTCACCAACATTTAAAGCTTTCGATGAAGGTAGCGAAGTAATGAGTAAAGAATCAAACTCACAATTAGCAATTAGACAAGAAAAATTTATTCGTGATTTAAAAAATGCTTTAATCAGAATAGAAAATAAAAGCTATGGAGTTTGCCGTGTTACAGGAAAACTTATAAATAAAGAACGTTTAAAATTGGTGCCTCATGCGACTTTAAGTATTGAAGCAAAAAACATGCAATAATTAGTATTAAATATATATTTGAAACGTCTCAAATTTTGAGGCGTTTTTGTTTTAGAATACGGCAACTACATGTCCTTAAAAAAGTCTATTGTAATCATTATTATAATTTTACTAATTGATCAAATAAGTAAAATTTACATCAAAACACATTTTGCTTTAGGTGATGAATACCGAGTATTTAATTGGTTTAGAGTTTATTTTGTAGAGAACGACGGCATGGCATGGGGAACAAAAATTAGTGATTTTGTTTCTTTCATTTCCGATAGAACTGCTAAAATTGTTTTAACCCTTTTTAGAATAGTAGCTATTATAGGTATTGGCTACTGGCTTATTGATGCTACTAAAAATAAAAGTCCTAAAGTATTATTATTGGCTATTGCCCTAATTTTTTCAGGCGCACTGGGTAATATTATTGACTCGGTATTTTATGGCGTGTTATTTAATGATAGTTACGGACAAATAGCATCTTTTCTGCCTACAGAGGGCGGTTATGACGGATTACTTCATGGTCGTGTAGTAGATATGCTTTACTTCCCACTTTGGAAAGGCTATTTACCAGAATGGTTTCCGTTTGCTGGAGGCCAATTTTTTACATTTTTCGAACCTGTTTTTAATATTGCAGACATGGCTATTAGTACGGGATTCATAATGCTGTTGGTGTTTAATAAAAGAGCTTTTTCTAAAAAGTAAGGAATCAAGTTAAAAGCAAATTAAGTAAAATACTTACAAGTAAGTATTTTGTAAGTCGATTGTATTTATTAACTTTATATTTTTATGAAACAAACATAATCTCTCAACCATAAAATGAAAGTTAAATCCCTTGTCTTAATTTCATTCCTACTTTTCTCTACTAGTTTTGTAATATCTCAAAATACATACGGTATCATTTTCTCAGATAATGATACCGATCAGGAGTGTCAAAAATGTTTAAATGCATTCAGCAAAAAACCTGATGAGGTTAAGTTTTCAATAAAAAGAGAAAATGATAAGCTCTATTTTGAAGTAAATGATAAAAACTGGTTTAATTTATTATTTAAAAATGATGGGGATGGGCTGGCTATTGAGATTGTTTTAAAAGATAGGTATGCATGTGATTTAAAATCTATAGAGAAAACACAATTAAGGGGTACTCTTGTTAAGCCTGTTTATTCTAAAGAATTAAAAAGTGGGTTACAGGCGGAAAGTGAAGAAAATAGATATCGTACTTATGTGGGTAATGTTCCGGCCGAGTTTCTTAATCATGAATTAGAATACAACATTCTTTTTTTAAGTAATAAACATTTATGTCGTTATTATGTGATTTACGATTTAGATTCTTATTCATGGGATTTACTAGATATGGGTATGTATTTAGATTCTTTAACCTATGATACCAAACAGATAAAATCGACAGACAATGAAAATTATGTAATTAGAAATAAAACCTTAAAGTTTAAAATTCCCTTTAAAAAGAATAAAGCTACCTATTCGCAAGCCGATATTAAACCCATTTATGATTCTTTAAGATTAACAGATTTTAATATTAAAACCATCAAAATAAATGCCTATTCTTCTATAGAAGGAGTGGCCAGTAGAAATATAGAATTACAGGAATTAAGAGCTAAAAGTATTGTGGCAGCGTTACAGTCATTTCAAAAACCAACAATTAATACCGTTGTTTCTACTTCAGAAAACTGGGTAGATTTTCTTAAAGATATTAAGGACACCAAATATAGGCCCCTTTTAATATTAAGTAAAGAACAAGTTAAAGAGCGAATTGCAGGGCCACTTTCTAGAGAGATGGAACCTATTTTTAAAAACCATAGAATAGCAGTTGTTGCATTAGAGTTAGAAAAGAAAGACAAATATCAAGTACAGTCGACCACTGATTTATTAGCAAAATTTAATACTGCAATAAACACAGGACAAGTAAATGAGGCAAATGAAATCCAAAATTCTATTTTTGAAAGAATACGGTATAAAGAAGTAAAACCAGAGGTTTTACAGAAAATGATAGTCCCAAAAGAAACAAAATTTGCTAAAATACTTAACAAGAACTCTGCATATAAATACATGTTAGATTTTAGACAAGGTTTAATTGTTTATAATGAATTGCTAAACCTTGAAAAACTGGTTCCTAATGATGCTATGGTGAAATATAATATAGTAGCTATTAAAATAAAATTGTGGCGTTACAATGCTATAGAAGCTAGTGAAGCAAGTTTAAAAAAAGATATTAATGCTTTAAAAAGTTATGGTATAAAAAATAATCTTCTTACTAGAATGTTGGTTAATGTAAATATCATTAAAGCAGAAACTTTAATGGAAAATAAAGAGTACCTTAAAAAAGACAAAGCAGTAGAATTTGTAAATGATAACTATAAAAAGTTTCATTTATCAGATTATGATTATTTAAGTTTAGCACAGTTTTTTAGTTACTACTCAGATAATAAATTAGCGGTTAAATTGCTGGAGAGCAATGTGAAAAGTATTGATGTTGATGAAGATTTATTGTTTTATTATTTAAACCTAACTTTAATAGACAAGGAGCTTACGCAAGATTTTAACTATAGAATTGTTATGTTAAATGCTTTTAACATGAATCAAGAACGGTTTTGTAAATTGTTTAATTCTGTAGAAAATGGCGGTATCACATTTCAGTTGTTAGAAGATGAATTTATAAGAAAAACGTATTGTGAGAGCTGTAATAATTAAAAGGAATACACCTTTTTTGGTGTCACACAATAATCCAATTTTATATCACTTTTTAAAATGTCTAAAATACTGTCCTCAGCCTCAAAAAAGCTTAGACCTATTTTAATAGTCTCTCGGTTACATTCAGAAAGGAATCTATCATAAAACCCTTTGCCATATCCAACGCGATTTCCTTTTTTATCAAAGGCTAAAAGCGGCACAAAAACAACCTCAATTTTGTTAGATGGAATTTCAATGCCATCAACAGGTTCTGGAATATTATAGTTATTTTTCTTAATAATGGTATTGTCAGTTAACAAAAAATTTGTCATCAAGCCTGTTTTAAAATCACTTTTTGAGATGATTATGTTCTTGTCTTTTCCAGATAAAATATTCAGAATATAATCGGTATTGACTTCTTTTTGTTCTTCAATAGTTAAAAAAAGATGGTAGAATACATGTTCCCAGATAGGTACTTTTAATAATTGATTCGCAATAGACAGACTTAAATCTTCAAGGTTATCAATAGATAAATCATCACGAAGCATTTTATATTTTTTTCGTAATTCTGATTTTGTCATAATCCGACCTTTACCATTTTAATTTTGTCGTTATATGAAACAAGGCGTCACCTTGATATACCAATGAAGCCTCATTTAAATTGATAATATAACCTTCTATATTTGATTTCACATCATAATGAACTTTTCCATAAGGGTCTGTAATTTGACCTAAAATAGAATTAACAGTTACTTTTGAGTTTATAGGTACTTTCGATTTAAACATTCCAGAGTGCTTGGCTCTAACCCATTTGCTATCTTCAACAAAAACGGTTTGCTCTTTTGGAGGGCTAACTTTTTTCTTAGCATTTAGCATATCAAAATGATTTAAAATGCGTTTAACGCCTTCAACAGCTATTTTAGAAATAGTATCATTTACAAAAAATGATTTACCACCTTCAAATAACAGAATTGGTGTCCCTGATTGGTAACATGCATTCCTAAAAGATTTACCAATAATATTAGAATACAATGTGAAAGGCGCGCCAAAAATAGTAGCTAATTCTTCTAATTCAGGCATGTCTTTGGCAATTCTAATTTGGGCAGCATTAAATCTACTTGAACCACCCGTATGAAAATCAACTATTAAATCAACATCTGGAATAATTTCATTCATTAATCTATTGGCTACACGACTTGCTAAAGATCCGTTGGCAGAACCTGGAAAAACGCGATTTAAATCACGTCCATCAGGAAAACTTCTGGAACTGTTTAAAAATCCAAATACGTTTAAAATGGGCATGCATATAATAGTCCCTTTTTTAGGCTTATTAATTTTTCTAGAAATTAGCTGACGAACAATATCAACACCATTAATTTCATCTCCGTGAATACCAGCTGTGAACAAAATAGTCGGTCCTGGTTTTTTCGACCGCTCAATAATTACCGGAACTTCAATTATAGTCGCGGTATGTAGTTTAGCAATATTAAAATTAATTTCTTTAGAGGCTCCTAAAGGAATGTCATGACCTAAAATAGAAATGATTTTCTTATAATTTTTAGTCATAAAAATAAATTATACGTTACGTTCAATATATCTAATAATTGATTTTGCTATATCCTTTTTAGTGGCTTGTTCAATACCTTCCAAGCCAGGAGACGAGTTAACTTCCAAAATTAAAGGGCCCCGTGATGATTGTAACATATCGACACCACAAATACCTAATCCAAGAGATTTTGCTGCTTTTAAAGCAGCATTTTCTTCATCATCAGATAGTTCTATAATATTGGCGCTTCCACCTCTGTGTAGGTTTGATCTAAATTCACCTTCTTTACCTTGGCGTTTCATAGCGCCAACCACGTTTCCGTCGACTACAAAAGCTCTAATATCTGCACCTTTAGATTCTTTGATAAATTCTTGCACAATCACACGTGCTTGCAAACCGTTAAACGCCTCTAATACAGATTCGGCAGCATTATTGGTTTCGGCTAAAACAACACCCAATCCTTGGGTGCCTTCAAGCAATTTAATCACTAAAGGAGCACCACCAACATAGTTTATAATTTCAGCAACATCTTTTGTATAGTTTGAAAAAACCGTTTTTGGCATGCCTAAACCAGCGCGAGATAACACTTGTAAACTCCTTAGTTTATCACGCGACCTTACTAATGCTTGTGACTCAACAGTAGAAAAGACTTTCATCATTTCAAATTGTCTCACAACAGCGGTTCCGTAAAAGGTAACACTGGCGCCAATTCTTGGAATAATGGCATCAATATTTTCTAGGTGCCTTCCTTTGTATAAAATGGCGGGATTCTTCTTTTCAATAATAATCTCACATTTTAAGGGATCAATTATTTCGACATGATGTTTTCGCTTAACTGCTGCTTCAACGAGCCTTTTAGTAGAGTATAAATGTGGGTTTCTTGATAAAATTATAATATTCATTCGGTGTTGTTTTATTCTTTATTTTGAAAAGAAAGGTTTTTTAAATTGACATCAACTATAAACTTTTTGTTTAAAAAGCGTCTCCCTATTAAAATGGGATATTTCATGTCGTCTCTGGTGCTTAAAGTTAAGTTTATTTTATACTTTTTGTTAAATATAAGTATGGTAGTTTTAACCTTATAACGTTGTTGTACTATGCCATTGCTGCTTTTAACTTTTGTAATAGTATAGGTTTTAAAAATAATTTCTTTACCGTTATAAAGCGGATGACCTTTGTCGTAAAACGTGCATTTTAGCACACCATCTTCAACATGCACTTTATGGCAATGTATAGAAGAGGTGTAGGCACCGGTGTCAATTTTTACATCAATATCAAACAAACCAAGCAACGGAAAGTCTGCTTTATCTATTCTACCAATAACTTTTTTAGGCATTTTTAAATTTAATAATAGAGACGCAAGGTAACAAAAAAATGTATGTTAAATTATACTCAAATAAACGTTATAGTTGAAATGTTTTTGGATATATACTATCTTTGAGTTTATGGGTCAACCTGCTTTAGACATTCAAATACAAACCTTACCTCACCAACCTGGCGTTTATCAGTATTTTGATTCTGAAGGCACCATTATTTATGTTGGAAAAGCTAAAGATTTAAAGAAACGAGTGTCCTCTTATTTCACGAAAACCCATGATAACGGTAAGACCCGCGTATTGGTAAAGAAGATAGCGAGCATAAAACACATCGTTGTAGATACCGAAACCGATGCGCTTTTGTTAGAAAATAATCTCATAAAAAAGTATCAACCGCGGTATAATGTGATGCTAAAGGATGACAAATCGTATCCTTGGATTTGTATAAAAAAGGAACGATTTCCCAGAGTGTTTTCCACACGACGCGTTTTTAAAGATGGCAGTGAGTATTACGGTCCTTATACCAGTATGAAAACGGTTTCTACATTATTGGACTTGATAAAAGGGTTATATCAATTACGTAATTGTAATTATGATTTGTCTAAAGAGAAGATAAAAAACGGAAAATATTCGGTATGCTTAGAGTATCATCTCGGAAATTGTAAAGGGGCTTGCGAAGGTTATGAAACCGAGGAAGAATACAACCAAAACATCATAGCTATAAAAGAAATTTTAAAAGGAAATTTTAAAGATTCTTTATCACAATTTAAAATTCAAATGAAAGCATGTGCAGAAAACCTTCATTTTGAAGAAGCACAAAACATAAAAGATAAAATTGAAATTCTTGAAAATTACCAGGCAAAATCAACCATTGTAAATCCTAAGATTAGCAATGTCGATGTATTTTCAATTATGAGTGATGAAAGTTTTGGCTATGTCAATTTTTTACAAGTATCTTATGGTTCCATCATTCGGTCTCATACCCTTGAGATAAAAAAGAAATTAGATGAAACTGATAAAACACTTTTAGAACTCGCTATTACAGAAATCCGGCAACGGTTCAACTCGAATTCTAAAGAAATTTATGTGCCTTTTCAAGTTAATCTGGGAGATAATCTGAAAGTGACAATTCCTAAATTAGGTGATAAAAAACATATTTTAGACCTTTCGCTTCGCAATGCGAAATATTTCAGAATGGAACGGTTTAAGCAGATAAAGATTACCGATCCGGACAGGCACGTTAACAGAATTATGGCACAAATGAAAACCGATTTACGGTTGTCTGTAGAACCAAGGCATATCGAGTGTTTTGATAATTCAAACATTCAGGGAACCAATCCGGTTGCCGCTTGTGTAGTGTTTAAAAACGGGAAGCCCAGTAAAAAAGAGTACAGACATTTTAATATAAAAACCGTTGAAGGAGCAAATGATTTTGCTTCGATGGAAGAAGTGGTTTACAGACGTTACAAGCGCTTGTTAGATGAAAAACAATCGCTGCCCCAGCTTATTATTATTGACGGAGGAAAAGGACAATTATCGTCAGCTTTAAATGCTTTAGACGACTTAAAGTTAAGAGGAAAAATAGCCATTATAGGAATTGCAAAACGTTTAGAAGAATTATTCTATCCAAACGATACAATTCCATTATATTTAGATAAGAAAAGTGAAACCCTAAAAATTATACAACAGTTAAGAAATGAAGCCCATCGTTTTGGGATAGAACATCATCGTAACAGACGAAGCAAGGGTGCGTTAAACACTGAATTAGAAACCATACCAGGTATAGGAGATAAAACAATTGTAGAGTTATTAAAACAATTTAAATCTGTAAAACGTGTCACCAATGCCAAATTGGATGAACTTGAAGCTGTCGTTGGAGTGGCCAGAGCTGAAAAAATATATAATTATTATCATAATAAATGAAGCATCCATTACTATTAGTACTCTTTTTTGTTTTTTGTTTTCAAGGGTTTTCCCAGGAAGCGACTAATAACGATGTTAAAGTAGGCCTAGTTTTAAGTGGTGGCGGTGCAAAAGGGTTAGCGCATATAGGTGTTTTAAAGGTTATTGATAGTTTAGGAATAAAGGTAGATTACGTTGCAGGCACCAGTATGGGAGCTATTATAGGATCGTTATATGCTTCAGGGTATACTGGAAAAGAACTCGATTCTATTTTTCAAACCATAGATTTTAAAACCTTAATAAGCGATGATTTGCCGAGAGCATCAAAAGCGTTTTACGAACGTAATAACTCAGAACGCTATGCAGTCACATTGCCTTTTGATAATTTTAAAATTAAATTGCCATCGGCGTTATCAAGAGGGCAAAATGTATATGTGTTAATCTCCAGACTAACCTTACATGTTAATGATATTGAAGATTTCAGCAGGCTACCCATTCCATTTTTTTGTATTGCAACCAATGCAGAAACAGGAAAAGCGGTGGTACTTGATAAAGGTAATTTAGCGCAAGCGGTTATTGCGAGTGGTGCTTTGCCTTCTGTATTTCAGCCAGTTACAATTAATAATGATATGCTTATTGATGGTGGTGTTGTAAACAATTACCCAGTTGATGAATTAAGGGCAAAAGGAGTCGATGTGATCATAGGAGTTGATGTTCAAGATGGGTTAGCAACAAGGGAAGAGTTAACCTCGGCACTAGACGTTTTAATGCAAATAAATAACTTTAGAACCATCAACGATATGAAAACTAAGGTTAAAAAAACAGATATCTATATAAAACCAGATATTAAAGATTTTAATGTGGTTTCGTTTAGTGAAGGTCGAGAAATTATTCGAATGGGTAAAGAAGCGGCTACATTTAATGCAGGTGCTTTATTAAGCCTTTCAGAAAACCAAAGCAAACAACCTAAATTAGAAATAAAAAAGCCGGTACACGATAGTATCCGCATTAATGAAATTAAAATTACAGGGAATGAAAAGTATTCCAGAGCCTATATTTTAGGAAAATTAAAACTTAAAGGAAATGAAAATATAACCTATAAAAAGTTTAATCAAGGGGTTAATAGTTTAATAGCAACTAACAATTTCGATTATTTTCAATATGAATTTAGAAAAGCTAATATCAATGAAGGTTACGATCTCAATACAAAATTAACAGAAACGGGTATTAGCACCTATATTAAATTAGGACTGCATTATGATAAATTGTACAAAAGTGCAGCGCTCGTAAATATTACGAAAAAGCGCTTGCTTTTTAATAATGATGTCGCCACTTTAGATGTGATTTTAGGAGATAATGTAAGATACAATTTCGAGTATTTTATAGATAAAGGATTCTATTGGAGTATAGGTTTGAGGTCTCGATTAAATCAATTTAATAAGAGTATAAATGCACAATTGTTATTAACAGATGCGCAAATTACGGGTACAGGTTTAAATAAGGTAGATGCAAAATTATTTGATCAAACCAATCAAGTTTATTTACAAACATTATTCAGAAAAGATTTTGCATTAAGTATTGGCTTAGAACATAAACGTCTTGAAATTACTTCAGAAACCTTTAACTTAAATTCATCAACAAATGAGTTTGTTTTTGAAAAAACAGATTATTTAAGTCTATTTGGAAATATTAAGTTAGATACTTATGATAATAAATATTTCCCTAAACGAGGCGTTTATTTTGAAGGCGCAATGCAAAACTATTTTTATGCTTCGAGTTTTAATGCAGATTTTGAAAATTTTTCAATAGCAAAAGCCACAATAGGTTATGCGTTTAGTGTTTCAGATAAACTAGCTTTTAATCTTCAAACTGGCGGCGGATTTAGATTAGGAGATCGTTCAACCAATACATTTGATTTCGCCTTAGGTGGTTATGGCAATAATTTAATTAATAATTTAATTCCGTTTTTGGGATATGATTTTATATCGCTTGTAGGAAATAGTTATGTGAAAGCTTACTTTGGAGCAGATTATGAAATTTTTAAAAATCATCATATTACATTAGAAGGGAATTGGGCAAATGTAGAAGATAATATTTTTGAAACAGGCGAATGGTTTACACTTCCAGATTACAGGGGTTATGCTTTAGGATATGCTATCGATACGTTTTTGGGACCTATTCAGGTAAAATATAATTATTCTCCGGAACAAGGAGAAAGCATTTGGTTTTTTAATGTTGGATTTTGGTTTTAAAAACTGCCATAATTAATAGAACCTTATTAGGCTAAAAACCGGTAAAAAGTTAGTTTTGTTATACTAAAAAATTTATGATAGTACGCGTATGAAAGTACCTAAACGAATAAATAAGCTAAGGATGCGTTTGATGCATGGCTTAACTAAAAATATTGGAAGTTCTCTTACACAAACTGTTCTTGCTGAGGGTGAAAAACTGAATATTAAACGAGTTTTAATTTCAAGGCCAAACCATAGATTAGGCAATCAATTGTTACTCACGCCGTTGGTTCAAGAAGTGATAAATTTGTTTCCAGATTGTAAAATTGATTTATTTGTAAAAGGAGGTGTTGCCAACCTTGTTTTTCAAAACTATAAAAATGTAGATAGCATCATTCAACTTCCTAGAAAGCCTTTCAACAGTTTGTTTAAGTACATTATGTGTTGGTTTAAACTGAAAAGACATGATTATGATTTGGTAATTAATGGCGATAAAAATTCATCGTCAGGAAGGTTGTCTACCCAGGTAGCAAAGGCAAAATTTAAAGTTTTTGGCGAAAATGATGATGCCCTTAAAGCCAAGTTTAATGATTATGATCATATAGCCAAGCATCCTGTGTATCACTTAAGAAAGTATTTAAGTTTCTTAGGAATAAAAGAGAGTGATAAACCAATTTCTACCATAAACATTAAGTTGAGCGATGATGAAATTAGAAAAGGGAAGGCTATCTTGAAAGATATTGTAAAAAATGATAAACCAACTATATGTATCTATACCAATGCTACAGGTAAAAAAATTTACGATGAAGATTGGTGGGCAATTCTTTATGAACGTTTACAAAGTGATTTCCAAAACTACAATATCATTGAATTATTACCTATTGAAAATGTTTCAAAAATTAATTTTAAAGCACCAACACATTATAGTGAAGATGTAAGAGAAATGTGTGGACTGCTAGCCAATACGGTTATATTTATAGCGCCGGACAATGGCGTCATGCATTTGGCAAGTGCGGCTCAAATACCCGTAGTTGGGTTTTTTAAAGTTACTAAGCTTGAAAAGTATCAGCCTTATGGAAATAAAAGCATGGCTTTTAATACGAATGAAACAAATATTGACGATTGGTTAAAAGGTATTAGCACTATTTTAGGTTAATTTTTTTTACGATATTTGTTAGTGTATGCTACTTTTTTGGAACGATTTACTTCAGTTTTTGCACTATCTTATCAAGAGAAATCCTGAATAAGCTTACTTTATTGTATCTTTATATATCATTGAAATTTAAAGTTTTACAACTTTTGTTTTTTAATATTTAACCTCTAATATTTAAAAAATGCCATTTTATCATAAATTAGGAAATATACCGCCCAAACGACATACGCAATTCAGAAAACCAGATGGTACACTGTATTATGAGCAGCTATTTGGCACTATTGGGTTTGATGGTATGTCAACCAATAGTTACCATGAGCAACGTCCAACTCAGGTTAAAGAAATTAAAGGACAATATAGTGTTGCTCCAAAAATAGCTAAAGCAAATCATATACAATCTTATAGGTTTGTTGGTTTTCAAGTAAAGCCAGAAAATGATTATTTAGAGAGTAGAAAGATTGTTTTAACTAATAGCGACTGTTCCATCATTTTGGCTGCACCAAAGCAATCAACCAAAGATTATTTTTATAAAAATACGGATGCGGATGAATTAATTTTTATTCATAAGGGTACTGGAAAATTAAGAACCATGCTCGGGAATCTTGATTTTAAGTATGGGGATTACCTATTAATTCCAAGAGGTGTCATTTATAAAATTGATTTCGATACCGAAGATAACAGACTCTTTATTGTAGAATCACATAGGCCTATTTATACACCGAAACGCTATAGAAATTGGTTTGGGCAATTATTAGAACATGCACCGTTTTGTGAACGTGATATTCGTCAACCGCAAGAGTTAGAAACTTATAATGAAACGGGAGACTTTTTAATGAAAGTTAAAAAACAGAATAATATTTTTGATATGGTGTATGCTTCCCATCCGTTTGATGTTGTTGGTTATGACGGATTTAATTATCCCTATGCGTTTTCAATTCATGATTTTGAACCTATAACTGGGAGAATACACCAGCCGCCACCGGTGCATCAAACTTTTGAGACCGATGCTTTTGTAGTGTGTAGTTTTGTTCCAAGATTGTACGATTATCATCCGCAGTCCATTCCAGCACCTTACAACCATAGTAATATAGACAGTGATGAGGTATTGTATTATGTAGATGGTGATTTTATGAGTAGAAACGATATTGCAGCTGGGCATATTTCATTACATCCTGCAGGCATACCACATGGTCCGCACCCAGGAGCTACAGAGCGGAGCATAGGTAAAACAAAAACAGAAGAATTAGCGGTAATGGTTGATACATTTAAACCACTTATGGTCACAGAAGAAGCTATGAAAATTGCTGATGAGAATTATTATAAATCGTGGTTAGAGTAATATAATTTGAAGCTATTTCCTGCTTTTCGTTGTATCTTTTTTGAATAAAAATCAAAAAAGGATGCCGCTATAATCAGGGCTAAAAACATAACATGTTCGTTATAAGTTAAACAACTTAACGATTAAACTAATAAACGTTTAAAAAAATGAGTAAAAACATAAAATCAGTAAACTACGGTTTAGAAAAAATATTCGAAGGGGCGCAAGATTTTTTACCACTTTTAGGAACTGACTATGTCGAGTTCTATGTAGGTAATGCAAAACAATCTGCCCATTTTTATAAAACAGCGTTTGGATTTCAATCATATGCTTATAAAGGATTAGAAACAGGTTCAAAAGATGCTGTGAGTTATGTATTAAAACAAGACAAAATTACATTAGTACTAACAACACCATTAAATAGTAAATCGCCAATCAATCAACATATTGTAAAACATGGTGACGGTGTAAAAGTTATTGCGCTTTGGGTTGAAGATGCCAAAAAAGCTTATGAAGAAACTACAAAAAGAGGTGCAAAATCATATATGGAACCCGTTGCTGAGAAAGATCAAGATGGAGAAGTGGTTCGTGCAGGCATATATACTTATGGCGAAACAGTACATATGTTTGTGGAGCGAAAGAATTATAAGGGTACATTTTTACCAGGTTTCAGAAAATGGGAATCCGACTATAATCCAACAGCAGTTGGACTCAAGTATATTGATCATATGGTAGGCAACGTAGGTTGGGGACAAATGAACAACTGGGTAAAGTGGTATGAAGAGGTGATGGGCTTTGAAAATTTTCTTTCCTTTGATGATAAACAAATTCATACCGAATATTCAGCACTCATGAGTAAGGTTATGAGTAATGGTAACGGACGTATAAAATTCCCCATAAACGAACCAGCAAAAGGCAAAAAACGGTCTCAAATTGAAGAATATTTAGATTTTTATGAAAGTGCTGGTGTTCAACATATAGCAGTTTCAACAGACGATATTATCGCTACCGTGTCTCAATTAAAAGCAAGAGGTGTGGAGTTTTTGCCACCACCACCTCAGGCATATTATGATGATATTCCAAGACGATTAGGTGAGCACAGAGATATGATGAAAGAAGACATGAAAGAGCTTCAAGAGTTATCAATCATGGTAGATGCCGATGAAGAAGGATATTTATTGCAAATCTTCACAAAACCTGTTGAAGATAGGCCAACTTTGTTTTTTGAAATTATTCAGCGTATGGGGGCCAAAGGTTTTGGTGCAGGTAATTTTAAAGCTCTTTTTGAATCGATAGAAAGAGAGCAGGCTAATAGAGGCACTCTTTAACCAAGATTTAATGATAAATTAATAAAACGCCATCATTTAATTTTGATGGTGTTTTATTGTTTTAATACTTTTGGAACAGTAATTGTAAATTATATGCCATAAAAATACGTTAAGTAACTTGCAGTTATTTACATTTACATAAGACATATGAAAAAAAGGCTATATATCATAATAAGCATTCTTGCCATTCAGTTCTCGTTTGGGCAATCTGTATCATCCTTTGGTGATGGTGAATGGTTGAAGTTCAAAATGAGTTATAGCGGTTTTTTAAAAGCAGGAAATGCAACCCTTACAGTAAAAGAATCTAAAATTGATGATAAAGAGGTGTATCACGTTACAGGAAAGGGTTGGACTACTGGAATGATAAAATGGTTTTTTAAAGTGAAAGACAGATATGAAAGCTATTTTGATAAAGAAACACTGTTGCCATATAAATTTGTAAGAGATATAAATGAAGGTGGTCACACCAAGAATTTAGAAATAAACTTTGATCAAATTAATCAGAAAGCCATTGTTTATGATAAAAAGAAAAATACCGAAAAGGTGTTTGATACCTCAAAAAATATTCAAGACATGGTCTCGACATACTATTATTTGCGAGATCGTTTAGATATAAGTAAGTTGAAAGTGGGCGATGAGGTAAGAGTAGATATGTTTTTTGATGAAGAAAATTATGGGTTCAAATTAAAATATCTTGGAGAAGAGACAATCAACACAGAGTTTGGCGATATTGAGTCCTTAAAATTCAGACCATATGTTATGGCTGGACGTGTTTTTAAAGAAGAAGAAAGTCTAACACTATGGGTTTCAAAAGACAAAAATAAATTACCTTTGCGCATTAAAGCTGATTTAGCTGTTGGCTCATTAAGAGCAGACCTCGAAACTTTTAAAAAGTTAAAACACCCTTTCAAAATAGTTGTTAAAATAAAGGATTAAAACATTCTTTCAAGATACTTGTTGATAATTAAAAGAGTTTGAAAAAGAAAATAACCAATCAACTTAAAGATAAATACCAAAAAATAGAACAAGATTTAGATGTTCATTTAGAAGGTTTATTATACAGTAAACCTATTAATTATTGGGACTATATTCATACCGATTCTTTATTAAATCTTCAAATACCACGCACGTCGTTACCCGATGAGATGGTTTTTATTATGTACCATCAAATCAATGAACTATTGTTTAAAATGATTCTTGGTGAAATTGAACAGGTAGCAAAAACCTTAGATGTAAACGCTACATTATTTTCATCAAAACTTATGCGTATTAGTCGGTATTTTGATATGTTAACATCATCATTTAGTATTATGAAAGATGGGATGGACGTTGACCAATACAAT
Organism: Yeosuana sp.; assembly: GCF_057126245.1. Lineage (NCBI taxonomy): Bacteria > Pseudomonadati > Bacteroidota > Flavobacteriia > Flavobacteriales > Flavobacteriaceae > Yeosuana > Yeosuana sp. The sequence goes on from NZ_DBNGMQ010000028.1 coordinate 49,865, forward strand.
AAATTTAGAACCACATTAACCCCTGCAAGCGGATTTCAAAGCGCTCAATACAGAAAAATTGAGTTTGCCTCTACAGAGCTTATCAACTTAATTGATAAAAGATTTAGAGAGAACATTGATAGAAATTCATCCTATGAAAATGCTTTTGAGCATTTATATTGGCAAGCTGCAGGAAAAGATTATAAAACAGGTAAAAAAAGTTACACATTAACAGTTTTTGAAGAAAAATACAAAGAGGAATTTATTAGATTTACACAATTTTATAATACGCACAATTTGTGGACAAAATTTAAAACCTTGCCGCAAGCAGAAAAGGAAAATAAGGAATTAATAAAAGCGATGCGACATTATGACTATACAGTCAATATAAAATGGGTTATGGCACATTATAAAACGGCAAATCATTATTTAAATATTGGTGGGCAAACCACCGAAGCAACAGGAGGAAGTGAATGGGTAAAATATATGCATCCAAAGTATCAGAAGAGAATATTTTTTCCAGATTTATGGACAGAAAAAGAACTAGAAGAATGGGGAACAGAGGTTTAATAGGTTTTATGTTGGCAATTAGTATCGTTGCCTGTAAAGAAGACGCTAAAGAGCCTTTAGATGAGGAATTATCAGAAGAAGTTGCAATCGTTGAACCAGATATATATGAATTTGGTTTCAACTTAAATGATTATATTGTTAAGCGTGATACCATTAGGAAAGGAGATACCTTTGGTATAATATTAGAACGGAATAAAGTGGGCTATCCTAAAATATTTCATATTGCTGAAAAGGCAAAGGATTCTTTTGATATAAGAAGAAGTCTTCAAGTAGGCAAACCCTATACACTATTGTGCTCTAAAGATTCATTAGAAATTGCAAAGTGTTTTATTTATCAGCCAAATATAGAAGATTATGTAGTTGTAAATTTTCAAGATTCGATACACGCATATACAAGTAGAAAACCCATTAAGTATGTTGAGAAAACCGCAACAGGTGTTATAGAAAATAATATTTCAGAAACTTTAGATGATCAAGGATTGAGTTTAAGATTGGCTTATATTATGGCTGATGATATTTACGCATGGACCATTGATTTTAGGCGTCTTCAAAAGGGAGATCGATTTAAGGTGATGTATACAGACAAATACATTGATGATACAATCTATGCTGGAGTTCACAAAGTTCATGCAGCCTATTTTGAGCATAATAAAGAGCCTATGTACGCGTTCGCTTTCAAAACAGATACGGTTAAAGGGATTGTTGATTATTTTAATGATGAAGCTAAAAATTTACGTCGAGCCTTTTTAAAAGCACCGGTATCCTTTAGTAGAATATCCTCCAGATATAATTTAAAACGACGAATTGCGGTTTATGGGTTTAAAGTTCGACCACATAAAGGGACCGATTTTGCAGCACCAATAGGAACGCCAATTAGGGCAACTGCTAATGGAACCGTAACAAAATCGAGTTACACAGGTGGTAATGGCAATTATGTAAAAATTAGACATAATGCTACGTACGAAACACAGTATTTGCATATGAGTAAACGGCTTGTAAAAGTTGGACAATTTGTAAAGCAAGGGGATATTATTGGAAGAGTTGGAATGACAGGTAATACTGGTGGTCCGCATGTGTGCTATCGTTTTTGGAAAAATGGAAATCAAGTAGACCCTTTTAAACAAAAATTACCAGAAGCTAAACCTATTTCAGATTCACTTAAAGTAAAATATTTAGATTTTATAAAGCCTATAAAATTAAAATTAGACAGTATTTCTTTTAAAGCAGAGATTCAAAAGGAACACATAAAAGAAAATTTAATTTCACACATAAGATAATGACATTTCCAAGCATAAACCCCACAAAAACAAAGTCGTGGAAACACCTTCAAGAACATTTTAAAACAATACAAAACGTACATATGAGAGACTTATTTGCTCAAGATAAAGATAGAGCAAATAAATTCACCATTACATGGGACGATTTTTATGTAGATTTTTCAAAAAACAGACTTACCGAAGAGACATTAAATTATCTTCTTGAGTTAGCTGAAGAAGTAAAATTAAAAGAAGCCATTGCATGTCAGTTTTCAGGAGAAATTATTAATCAAACAGAAGGAAGAGCTGTGCTTCATACTGCTTTAAGGGCTCCAAAGTCGTCTAAGTGTATCGTTGATGGGGTTGATGTCATGCTAGAAGTTTATGAGGTGAAACAAAAAATAGAGTTGTTTACTAACAAAGTGGTAAATGGTGAGCTAAAAGGTTTTACAGGAAAAGCATTTACCGATGTTGTTAACATTGGTATTGGTGGGTCAGACCTTGGTCCGGCCATGGTTGTAGAAGCATTACAGTTTTATAAAAACCATTTAACAACGCATTTTGTAAGTAATGTTGATGGCGATCATGTAAATGAAGTTATTAAAAAATTGGACCCAGAAACAACCTTGTTTGTAGTTGTCTCAAAAACTTTTACAACACAAGAAACACTTTCTAATGCAAATACGCTCAAAGAATGGTTTCTAAAATCAGCAAGTGAAGAGGCTATTGCCCAGCATTTTGTTGCAGTATCAACTAATATTGAGCATGTCAAGTCTTTTGGAATTGATGAAAACAATATTTTTCCCATGTGGGATTGGGTTGGAGGCCGTTTTTCACTTTGGAGCGCGGTTGGCCTATCCATAAGTTTAGCCGTTGGATATACCAATTTTGATAGCCTATTACAAGGGGCAAATAAAATGGATGTTCATTTTAAAAATGAAGATTTCAAAACCAATATTCCCGTAATTTTGGCGCTTATTAGTGTTTGGTATAATAACTTTTTTGAGGCTGAGACTGAAGCTATTATTCCGTATTCTCAATACTTGAATCAATTTGCGACCTATTTGCAACAAGGCATTATGGAAAGTAATGGAAAAAGTATTGATAGAAACGGAAACCCTGTTAGCTACCAAACAGGTACCATTATTTGGGGCGAAGCAGGTACCAACTCACAACACGCCTTTTTTCAATTAATACACCAAGGAACAAAATTAATACCTGCCGATTTTATAGGATTTGTTAAGTCACTTCACGGAAATCAAGACCATCAAGACAAATTAACATCTAATTTTTTAGCTCAAACCGAAGCCCTATTAAATGGTAAAACTGCCGAACAAGTAAAGGTAGAAGGAGCAAACGCAACCTTATTACCATTTAAAGTATTTTCTGGGAATAAACCTACCAACACTATTTTTATTAACAAACTATCACCTGAAAGTTTAGGGAAACTAATTGCCATGTACGAACATAAGATTTTTGTTCAAGGTGTCATTTGGAATATTTTTAGTTATGACCAGTTTGGCGTAGAATTGGGTAAGCAATTAGCCAGTAAAATACTTAAAGAATTTAATAGTGAGTCAATTAACAAGCATGATTCTTCTACCACAAATCTTTTGCAGTATTATAAGAAATTAGCGTAATCACTGATAATAATTTAGGGTTTTTACCATTTTCTCTCTTTTTCATCTAAAGTATATTACTTCCAATTGTTAATTTTTGCCAAAAATTGTTAACAATTAGTTAATGTTGAATGTATAATTATACTTATTTTTGCGTGACTAATTCAAGTAATTTAATCTTTATTAAAATTATGAAAAAAACTACTCAATTTTTATTATTAGCTGTAGCGTTTGTATTCTCTACAGT
>NZ_DBNGMQ010000029.1:0-3141 GCF_057126245.1 Yeosuana sp.
TTTGATATAAAAAAGTATGAAGTAAGTATCATTGTAGTTTACAAAACAAATGATGTGTTTTTTTATATGATTTTCTGAATTTGTATTTTTTTAAAAAAGTCTGAATTATTTTCTTTATGTTTAAAAGAACTTCATTTTAAAAAAAATGAAATATGTAATTATTTTACTTGGGTTTATTTGTCTATTAAACACATCAATGGCTCAGCAGGCCTATATACTGCCTGATTTCTTTCGTGTAACGCGAGAATTACCGTTAATGGAACTGAACACCACGCAAACCATTAATGTGTCTTCATATGGCGCTGTAATTAATGATGGAATAGATGATATTTTGGGTATTACAAACGCCATTAATGCTGCTAAATCACTATCCAGTCAAGGGAATCCCGTTAAATTGGTGTTTGAGTCTGGTGTATATGATTTATTTCCAACAACTGGTCCAAGCCATTCCATATCCATCAGTGATGCGAATTATTTGGTTATAGAAGGTAATAATGCAGAAATGATACTGCACAATCCAAGAGTAGGCTTTTTATCTTTAAACCGATGTAAAAATGTTATCGTTCAAAATCTTTTTATAGACTATGCAAAATTACCATTTACCCAAGGTAAGGTTATTGCTGTAAATCCAGTAAACGCTACGTTCGACCTACAAATAGACCCTGGATTTCCCTTACTAAGTGAGGCTTACTTTACTAATGCTCCTCAAAAATGGGGTATGTTAAAGGAAACCTCGGGACAACTTAAGGCAGGGGTAACCAATTTGTTTCCATACAAGGGTTGGACTCAAATCTCAGGGAATACTTTTCGGGTAAATCAACCCAATGCAAGTTATATAGACCAAATGGATATTGGGGACTATTTTGTACAAATAGCCAGGAGTAACGGAAAGACTATCTTCAAGTCGGTAAATGGTAAAAACATTACGTTCTTAAACAATACGAGTTATGCAAGTCCTGCAGGAACCTATAATACGTTTAATCATGATGAATGGAATATTATAAACTGTAAAATAATTCCAAAACCCGGACGCGTGCATAGTGCAAATGCCGACTGTATTCATGTAAGCGGAGGTAATATTGGACCTTGGGTAGAAGGCTGCCTTTTTGACGCTTATAGTGATGATGCCGTTAATATGAAATACACATCTAGAAAGATTCTCTCCGTGCAAAACGCAACCACCCTAACTGTAAAATCTAATGTTAGTCAAGGCGATACCATATGTTTTTATAACCCACGAGAAGGCAAGTTGTTGGGCAGAGTAAGAGTGAACTCGGTTTCAAATTTGGGTAATAATAATTTTCAATTAAAACTATCAGAGCCTGTGGTTATAGAAAATATTAGTAATCATCAATCAAGTGATAAGGCCTATATAGATACGAAATCCTGCGAGTCTTTTGTTTTTAGAAATAACACCTTCCGTAATGGAAGAAGATATGGCATGTTATTACAGAATACCTATGGCGTAATAGAAAATAATACGTTTCAGAATTTGAGCAGCAGTGGCATTAAAATTGATAACGGTGTGGATTGGGGTGAAGGATTTACCGCACACAACATTCAAATTAACAATAATAGATTTATCAATTGTGGATTCGATACCAGTTTTATCAATGATCCTTATGCCGCCTCAATCACAACGTTACTCAAAAAAATTGGGAGTCCATGTACCACAACTATGAGATGGTGTGGGACAGAAATTATAGAATGGAAAGGGTTAAAAAATATTTCTTTTTCTGGAAATTATTTTGAGTTCAACAAAGCGGCATTTAATTTAAATAATATTGATGGCGGGTTTCTTGAAGATAGTGAATATATACATAACCCTAATGATATTAGTATTCCTAATGGTAGTGAATATACAACCACTACTATAAATAATACCATCAATTTTAAAAACACGGAATTTTAGAGACAATTAATATTGACGAAATTGAAAAAACTATTATAATAAACGTTAAGGAAAGTATTCCAAACGTTCATTTTATGAATAATTGTAAAATATAAGCCTTTGATAATTTAAAAGAAACACTCAATATTACCTAACCATTATAGATTTCATTTTAGGAATTTATATCAAAACCAATTATGAAGTTACTATCAAACAAATAAAGGGGATGCGATATCAGCACACAGTTGTAAGAAAAACTGATTGAATAAAAAAATGAATATATTATAAAATAAAACACACAAAGCCAAAGTAAAGTTGAGCATATAGCGAAACTTTAATTTTCATTAAAAACTATTTTAAAATCATACATATGAAAAACTCAAATTACTTATTAACTACGGCTATTATTATTTCCATTTTTTTTGGCTGTAATAATGAATCCGGCAATAAGGACAAATCCATTCTAATTCCTCCAGTAGTTGCACCCTTTACCGGAATTGATACCATTGCAATAAATGACTGGTGGAATAGAAAACCCAATAAAATAATTGATGTCAATGTAAAACGAGAAGATGTTGTTGCATTTGGATTATATACAGTTCATAACAACACGCTTAAATTATCTGCACAACTATTTCCCCTTTATCCAGATGAAACACGTGAAGTTCGTTTAGAGATTAAAAAAAATGACAAATGGGAAGAGATACAAAAAAAGGAGATCCATGATTTAGGTTGGTCCGCTTTGTTTAGAATAGAAAATTGGGATAGCACTAAAGATGTACAATATCGTATTTTACATGGAGAAAAAGCGTCATTTGAAGGCCTGATTAGAAAAGATCCTAAAGACAAAGAAGAAATTATATTGGCAGCGCTTTCCTGCAATAGCAATAAAGACAGAGGTGACAGAGATAAATATGTGAAGAACATTAACTACCAAAACCCTGATATTGTGTTTTTTGCTGGTGATCAATCTTACGATCACTCAGAACACACGGCCGCATGGTTAAAATTTGGCATGCAGTTTAGAGAGGTATTTAGAAATCGTCCCTGTATTACCATTCCTGATGATCATGACATTGGACAAGGAAACCTTTGGGGAGAGTATGGCAAGAAAGCATCTACGAACGCTGGTGATGATGGAGGGTATTTCTACCATCATGAATATGTAAAAATGGTTGAAAGATGTCAAACCAGTCATTTGCCAGACCCTTATGATGCCACACCAATTAAACAAGGGATAGGTGTGTACT
>NZ_DBNGMQ010000030.1:0-1756 GCF_057126245.1 Yeosuana sp.
TACTGGAACTATCTAAAACTTTGGAGAATACTTATCAAGACTATGCCCATATTTAAAACTTCTTAGTTCTGTTATGGTGTTATGTTCTGAATCATAAACAACCCCAACAAAGAACTTATCTATGGCATAACTGTTAATGCGAATGTCTTTAGTAATGTATATTATCTAAATAGATGCCGTATTGATTAACGGCTTCCATACGTTCGTTTAACTCTAATATGTTAAACTCGTATAAGGTCATATTAGTAAATTATTATTTGTCATAATACCATAAAAAGTGTTTATAAAAAAAAACCTCTTGGCTACTAGTTATAGAAATAATATCTAATTTACTCGAATTCGAATTGACATAATCTAGAAGTTTTTGTTTTGCATCGAATTCCAAAACTTTTAATTTTCTTTCCATCTCTTATTAGTTTAGACTTTGCTTGTGTTATAAATAAATGTAATTACATCACTAGGCATAAACAATGAGGAATATCAGTTTAAGCCTTGAATATCGACCAATAAGGCCTTTTACATTTCTATGATAGTATTGTTTGAAAAACAATTATCGTCTGTATTTTGGAGATTAATCCTTATAAAATTTTGGAGCATACTTATCAAGACTATGACCATATTTAAAACTCCTTATTTCTGTTATGGTGTTGTGTTCAGCATCATAAACAACCTCAACATAGAACTTATCTATAGCATAACAGTTAATGCGATGTCTTTAGTAATGTCGTTGTCAAAACTAATCGAATTTTTCAGTCTTCTTCTTAATGCCCAATCTATAGTTAATCTTTGCTTTTAACTTACCTTGTTCATTAAATACTTCCCAAGTACCATTTTTTTTTCCTTCCTCGTAAACACCTTTTGCTTTTAATTGTCCATTTTGATGATACTCTTCCCAAAGACCCTCTTTCTTTCCATCAATATAATTTCCTTTATCTTCAATCTGGACCTGTTTGGTGTTTTCTTCAAAAGGCTTAATACTTACTTCATTCTCTATTTGCAGATTCTTTGAAATCTTATTTCTGTATGATGCATCGTTAAATTCCTTTTTAATAAATTCTTTGTTATAGTCAATATAACTGTCAATACTTGCATCAGAAGCATGATTTGTCCGGCTGGTTGGTATATCAATAGGGTCAATAAAATCTATTACTTGAGCAGCGCCTGTTACAAGCGATCCTAAAGCACTTTTTTCCGGAGGGGTATATTTATCATTGACTAATATCCAACCTAAATTGTCAGGTTTCCCTTTTGTAACTATAATATATTTTTTTGCTATATTTTTTTTATTGTAACGTATTACTCTTCCTGTAACTAAAGTTGTATCTGTCTTAAAATAAATTAATTGTTTTATCTCAATGATATCTTTAAAATTAATGTCGCCTTGATATTCCTTAACTTTTTTTTGCCCATTACAAACAAAAGGCAAAACCAAAATCATTAACACTAATATTTTTTTCATAATCTGTTGGTTTTAATTTCTTCCAATATAGGCTATTTCATGTAATGAATAGTTTATACTTATTAAACTTTGGAGCATACTTATCACGACTATGCCCATATTTAAAACTTCTTACTTCGGTTATAACATTGTGTTCAGCGTCATAAACAACTTCAACAAAGAACTTGTCAATGGCATAACAGTAATATAAATAAAGTTAAATAGATTACCTTACCGAAATATTTAATTGGCAGGTTCTAAAAAATAAACAAGCCAATCTACTGTGCCAAGAAACTTATTCTTTGTTTCTACAACAAG
>NZ_DBNGMQ010000031.1:0-1714 GCF_057126245.1 Yeosuana sp.
AGTTCCGTTATAAGATTCAACTTTTCCCTCTAAAATGCAAAATGCTCCACGTCCAGGTTTTGATGAAATTATTTTAAATCCGTTTCTGTTCACTTGTCCGATAAACGCTTTTTTTGTCCACTCCGAAACAAGAGAGTCTGTTATTAATGTGTTTTTTTCCAATTCAGACAACGCATCTGAACTTTCTTTTTTGAGTTCAAATTGATAATTATTAGTCGGAAATATTTTCATTTTTTGTCAAATGTCTAGTCCTGAAATATGGCTACAGGTTAAAATTGAATTTACGCTGATAATTTATATACCATATTAGGTGTTTTATAATCTAAAGATAAATGTAATCTTATTTCGTTGTATAAATTAATTGCATTTTTTGCAGCTCTTTTTGCGTGAGCCACGTTGTCAAAGGTTTGGTCAAGGTAAAATTCATCTTTTAAGATGCCGTTTACACGTTCCGCCATCGCATTTTCGTAACAATGATTTTCTTCAGTCATACTAATATCTATCTTTTTTCTTTTTAAAGTCTGTGTGTATTGATTGCTACAATACTGTATTGCTCTATCTGAATGATGTATGAGTCCATTAGTGTTTTTAGCTTGGTAAATGGCCTTATTAAGTGCTCTTACACATCCTTTTAATTCCAAGCTATCACTGATGTCATAACCCACTATTTTGCGAGAATGCATATCTGTTATTAAAGCCAAGTAACAAAAGCCTTTTACGGTTCTAATGTAAGTGATATCAGATACCCAAACTTGGTTAGCTCTAGTAACTTCTAAGTCTTTTATGATGTTATTATATTTATAAAAACGATGATAAGAGTTAGTTGTTCTAGCACTAGTTTTCTTTCTAAGTGTAAGCATATTATGTTTTCTAAGGACATTAAATAGCGTATCTCTACCGACTTTTAAGTTAGCTTTTATAAAATCATCTTTCAATGATTTTTCGAGTTTACGCACGCCTTCTCTAGGAAGGGATTTGCGTCTTTCTCTAACAATTTCAATAATCTGTTGTTCTATTTTTAAACGCATATCAGCTCTAAATTTGTATTTATAATACGCATCACGTTTAAGCCCAAAACAATGGGTTATGGTCGTTAAAGAAGCAAATCCCTTAGATTTCTGTTCAGCTTTTACTAAGGCTTTATGCTTAACTTTTTTTTTAATTCAGCTACAGATTTATAGCCAAGATCTTCGGCAGCTACTTCCAGATATGAATCTAATACCAAAGCATCTAGATCCTTTTTATACAGTAGTTTTTTGAGCTGTTCAATTTCCTTTTGAAGAGCTTTGATTCTTGATATTTCGTCTTTAGTTTCCACTTTTACTCTGGTGTTCATTAAGTCTTTACGATTGTACTTTTTAATCCACTCATTAACGGTTGTAGGCGCAATAGAGTAGAGTTTACATAGTTCACTCTTTGTGTGTTTTCCGGTTGTAAGTTCGGCTAAAATTTTCAGTTTAAAAGGTTCTGAATACCGTCTAATTACTTTGTCATTTTTGTACATAATGTTTAAAATTATGTAGCCTTTATTCAGGACGGGTCATAATGAAGCACAACGTGTTTGTGTATGGCTAGTTGCGTTGGCGAAACTAAGTTCGTAAAAGAAAACGAACCAGTAGGAAAATCCGCTAGGATTTTCCTAGTATACACAAACCAAGCAATTGGTTATAAACGTTGTTGTAACCTGTGCTTTCTATTTCCCTAGTTTCAAAAT
>NZ_DBNGMQ010000032.1:0-2768 GCF_057126245.1 Yeosuana sp.
GCCGAATGATTCATGCCAGACCAGCCAACCGAATTATAATTTTTTTGTATCTCTGCAAGTTTTTGAAATGGCAGTTTGTAAGGGCTATAAAGCCCTGGTTCATCAAGAGTTTTGTATGCTTTTAAGACATGTTTTGCTTCTTCTTTAGTTATTGTAATTCCTTGTGCATAATGTATCCTTTCAATAATAGTTGAAACAGAATTGGTTTTAGAAATACCATTTAGTACCCAATCGTTGGTTTGTTTTACTGCTTGTAAAGTGTCGAACGTTTGGTTTACCTTATCTTGTTTTATTAATCCAGGATTAGCATTTCCGTGATCTGTTGTAATTATTACCAATGTATCGTCGCGACCTTCTGCAAATTTCATGGCTTCTGTTATTGCCTCATCAAAGTCGATTTGCTCGTATAATAATCCCACAGTGTCATTAGCATGTGCAGCCCAATCTACTTTTCCACCTTCGACTTGTAAAACAAAACCGTTTTCATCTTTTGACATGATTGAAATAGCCTTTTTAGTCATTTCCGAAAGGCTTGGGATTTCTTTTTTTAATTTAGTATTGTTTTCGCGATCAATGGCATAAGGAGTGCCATTCTCGCTAAAAACACCAATTATTGGCTTACCTAAAGCCGCATTATTCATTTCATCTTTTGTTTTTACCACCTGAAACCCTTGAGAAGTGAAATCACCAAAGATATTCTTTTTGTCTTCTCGTTTTTTTCCATTGAAATATTCTAACCCACCGCCCATCATCACATCAAATTTGAGTTTCAAATATTCAGAAGCAATTTTATCCTGCATATTCCTGTGTTTAAAATTAATGCAGAAGCCTGCAGGGGTTGCATGTGTAATTGGACATGTTGTTACACAACCAACTGCCTTACCTACAGCCTTAAACTTTTGTAGTATGGGTTTATTAAATGATCCGTCGCTATTTACATTTAAAGACCCATTTTTAACTCTTTTTCCTCCTCCCCAAGAGGAACTTGCAGCAGCAGAATCGGTGACTAATGAATTAGCTGAAGCGGTATCCATTAATGCTCTTTGAATTTTATTTTCTTTGTACAAGTTTATCCAAGTACTTCCATGACCTAGTTTGCGCTGTAAAAGTAACTCTGTCATATTTAGAGTGCCAGAACTCATGCCGTCACTTACTAAGAAAATTATATTTTTTGCTTTTCCAAATAGTTCACTTTCTTTGGTTGTATAGGAAGACAGTATAGTAGGTGCTGCAATAGTTCCTATGGCAGACAAAACGCCAGTGTTTAAAAAATCTCTTCTTTTCATTCTTGTTACGTTTTAAGAGAACCTATTGACACAATAAACCAATTAAATCTGTGAAATGAATAATCATTGCTAAATTTAAGACATAAATATGTTTTAAATCCTACCGGGTCAACCGGCTTTCCCGCAACGTTTATAGCTTTATTCATTATGATGATTTTTTCTGTTCAATGTGAGTGATGTTTTAAAATATTTAATTTCTTCTCGTCATTAAATTAATACAACCAAACCTTTATTTGAACGAAAGATATTCAGTTTCAGATTAGATACTTTTAATAACCATAATACTTCACTTTTCTATGGCATTTTTTAATTTCGTTAATTTTTAAATATATATATGATAATATTTACCATTTTATAAATCTAGCTCAAAACTATATTTTCAACTATTTAAGTTTTATAACAAATAGCTTAATCTTTAAAACAAATGTTGCATTTATCTGAGTATTGTCTTTTTATCCTAACAGATGGGTAAAAAGATGAATTCTAGAAAACAACGGTAATCCTTTTAAGATGGCCATTTCTTTTTAGTATAATAAAGCATTAAGTGGGATGTAATTCACTAAAGTTGAAATGAATGGCTTCGAAGAAAAGGATACTCGTGATAAATTCAATTCGGGTTATTATCGCATTTGGATGTTAAAAGATTTGTCGTACTTTTTGTTTTAATTCCGAGGTATATCTAGTTGTTATGTTGAGCCTATAAAAAACAGAATAAGGACTAATTATGGACTAAATATAAAAACAAAAAAACCGAACAAATTGATATACAATTATTACGGCTTTATTTAAGCGGAGAAAGAGGGGCCCAAACCCATGATATTTTATTAAAATTTTGTAGAATCCAATTAGAAACTTGTTAACTCAAAAAATGAAGTTTTACTTATGTAATTTTGATTATCTTTCATTAAATATTATTAATAATCTGAAAACCAAAAACTGCATACGTTTTTGCATACGATTTTATAATTTGAGGGTGTCTGAGCCTAGTAAAACTGCTGATGAAAAATAAAACAGAGAGCTCATAACCCAAAGGTAACTGGTTCGAATCTAGTTCTTTCTATTAGTGATTCTCGGTCTAAAGGTTCGGGCATGGTATTATTATAAATTTCTTTTTAAATTTTCGAAAAAATTTAAAATTTGGTTTGAAGTAAGGTCTATATGGTTCACAAAAAAATCCTAATATATTTCTATATTAGGATTTTTTATTTTCTTTTGTGACCAATATTATTATCGTATCCTTTGAGCTCCAATTTTGTAATTTGAATAAATAAAGGTTTCATATTTTATATGTACTCTCCAATAAAAAAGACTCAAATACAACAAGTATTTGAGTCTTTTCTTTTGGTAATTTACGTTAGTTTAGTCTACTTCATACACCCAACTATCTTTAAATAATTCGGTGTCTAAGGCAGTATTAATATATTTATGCGCTTCTGCACTCGTTTTAAAGTAAGCCACACTTATATAGTTTAAGTTTCTACT
>NZ_DBNGMQ010000033.1:0-19255 GCF_057126245.1 Yeosuana sp.
TACGCATTCCCAGACACCGCAGAACCTTCATCTACATTACACACATACATAACTGGTTTATCGGTAATAAACTGTGATGGATTTACAAAATCATTATAATCATCTTCACTAAACTCAAGGGTTCTAACAGATGTTCCAGCTTCAAGACCCGCCTTAATTTTCAACAAAACGGCTTCTTCTTTTTGAGCGTCTTTATTTCCTGTTTTTGCAGCGCGCTTTACCTTATCAAGCTTTTTGTCGACGGTTTCTAGATCCTTTAGTTGTAATTCCATATCAATGGTTTCCTTATCTCTAATAGGGTCTACATTTCCATCAACATGCACTATATTATCATTATCAAAACAACGCAACACATGTAAAATAGCATCGGTTTCTCTAATATTCGCTAAAAACTGATTTCCTAAACCTTCCCCTTTACTAGCCCCTTTAACCAATCCAGCAATATCAACAATCTCGACAGTAGCAGGTTGCACACGTTGCGGTTTTACTAATTCTTCAAGTTTTTCTAAACGTGGGTCTGGCACATTAACCACACCAATATTAGGTTCAATAGTACAAAACGGAAAGTTTGCACTCTGTGCTTTGGCATTAGACAAACAATTAAACAACGTTGATTTTCCTACGTTTGGTAATCCTACAATTCCTGCTTTCATTGAAATTTTATTTTAAGATTGCAAATGTAATTAATTCCTGTTTTAATTAAAGTAAAACTGTATACTATCTATTCATTTATATTTGTAACAAAAAAAAGGTTTACTCGTCAATACTATGAACCCATCAATTATGAAACATTTAATTTCCTATATATTAATATTGTCAGGTAGCATATGCGTTTACGCTCAAAACCTAACAGTTAAATTAGTAGATATAAATACAAAGAATCCTATTCCGTACGCAAATATAAAAACAGGGGATTTTAGTGGCGTCATTTCTAATGAAGAAGGGTATTTTACACTACATGATACCCAAAATGACACCCAAATAACCATTTCGTGTTTAGGGTATAAAAACAAAAACATCACCATTAAAGATATTACATCCTTAAACTTTGTGATTGCACTTGAAGAATCTATCAATGAGCTAAATACGGTTTACATTAGTTCTGAAAAACCAAATGCCAATGATATTATTTTAAAAGCAAGACAACACCTTTCGGAAAATTACGAAAACAAACTATACAAACATGAGATTTTTTCAAGAGAAACTGCTTTTATGGATTTTGATAAATTAGATTTTGAAATTGAAAAAGCATCGCACGCTAAAAAGAAAAATTTACAGTCTGCCAACAACAGTTTAGACTCCTTATCAAAAGCCATTATTAACAGTAAAACCAAACATTTTAAAGATTTTAAAGCTGATTTGTTTGTTGATGACTCCTTAAAAACCAAATTAGTTGTCCATAAAGCCACCGAACTTCTTGACCAAAAAAACAATCTATCTATTGAAGAAATTCAAAAAAGAGCACAAGACGTGATTCTTAAATATTTAGACACTACCTTAACGTATAAGCTTAAAACCGGTTTGTTTAAAATTGAAGATTCTTTATCGCTTAATGATAATGAAGACAAAGACAAAGAGAAAAACAAAAATGAATACGACGTTGGCGGTTTAAAAAGTCAAGCAGCTTCGCTATTAAAGCGCTCACAATTCTATGATAATTCTTTTCTTTCAAAAATTTTAGATGCCGACTTATACGATTATAGCCTTCAGGATGTTTCATATTTTAATAATGAATTAATTTACATTATTAATTATAAACCAAGTAGATCAAAATCTAAATACTCAGGCAAACTTTTTATAACAGATAGCACCTATGCCATTACTAAAGTAGATTTTGATTTTGCAGACGGCAAACGCGGTAAAAAAGTTAATTTAAAATTAATTTTAGGCGTTAAGTATATTGAAAATATGAGAAAAGGAACCGTGATTTTTCAAAAAGACTCCTTAAATAAATACCATCCACAGTATGTAAAATTTGAAGAAGGACGTTATTTTTATGTCAGCAGACCTTTAAAATTTATTGAGAACAGTCCAGAGAAAAATAAAACCAGTTTTGACTTTACCATTGAAGGTAATATTTTAACCAAGCAAGAATTATTGCTTACCAACAACACCAAAATAAGCTTAGATCCTTTTGATAAGATTACCGAAGAAAAAACGGTGCCATATATTAAGCTACATAAATACGACGCCAGTATCTGGAAACAAGACCAGACTCTAGAACCACTTACCGAAATGAAAGAGTTTAAAGGTGAGGAATAAACTATTTTTGGAATGACCCTTATCGCGCTGATATTAAATCGTTTCAATGTTTTATGTCAGACGATAAGCGAAGTTGAATTTTTTAAATAAGAAAATCAATACATTTGAAAAATCATTATATTATTAATATTAACGGATAATTATTAAAAATACACTTCCATATTCTAAATTCTTTACACAACAATACTAGCGTTTATATTCAAGATGAGCCCACAATGCAGCGCTAGGTTTCAAATACCTTGGTTTTGATATTTCTTCCTTCCATTTTTTTGAAATAAAGGCACTTTCCTGGATACGAGAATCTACATGTTTAAATAAGTCATTATTAATCCACATGGGTTGTACAGACCAATCTACATTAATATAAGCGAATGCTTTAATAACATCCTTGTTTTGGTTCAGCGTATTAAAAAAGGGAACAAACCAAGATTCCCAAGCTTCTTTTGCTACATTTGGTTTAGAAAGATCAGTATCAAAAAAAAGGCATTCGCCGTCTTTTGGTTCAAATTTAGCCATAATTGATTCTCTGTTATTATTAGAATTTGATGTCGTTTTTTTAACCGTTGAGCAACTAAAAACAAAACATACAATCGTAAAAGATATTATTTTCTGGTATTTCATATGTTTAATTTTATAAATTTTAGATTGACCGATTCAACCTACCAAGAAAGCTTCAAATGTTCCACCTCGTTTTGATAAAAATCCTCTAAATTTTTAACGAGTTCTTTAGAAAGCGGATTATGAGTACTTTCAATATTATTGTTTAGTTGAGAGATTGAGGTGTTTCCAGGAATAACGGTTGAAACAGCCTCATAAGCCAAACAAAAAGATATGGCTATTTGAGCCAGATTCTTCTCTAATCCAATGATATGCTTTACTTTATCAACTAAAAGACTTCTTATAGAAATATCCGTTTTAGACCATCGTTTTCTAATATCGTTAAAGATACTTTCAGCATTGTATTTTCCAGCAAGCCAACCGGAGTCAAGTGGAATTTTTACGATGATACCGAGTTCTTTTTCTATTGCCAAATCAAAGGCTTTTGCCGAATCTTGATGAAGTATATTAAAAAACGCTTCTATAACGCTGCCATTTGTTGTTTCTATAAACAATTTCATGTCCTTATAGGTATCTAAAGACGCGCCATAAGCTCGAATTTTACCTTCTTCAACCAAACGTTCTAAAATCTCATAGTGTGGATTATTATTACCGTCAAGATATTCTGAGGGAGGACTGTGCATAATCAAGGAATCTATATAATCTACTTGTAATCTTTTTAAGCTACCTTCTAAAGATTCACGAATATAATTGGCATCATAGTTTGTTTGTCCTGTTTCTGAATGACCAAATTTCGTATTAATCACCAAGGTACTTCTATCAAAAGACTTCAGTGCTTTTCCAAGTCGTAATTCACTGGTTCCACGGCCATAATTTGGAGCTGTATCAAAAAAATTAACACCTAGTTCTATCGATTTGTAAACCAGATCCATAGCATCTTTTTCAGACATACTTTTCCATCCGGAATTTTCACCAAGCTGCCAAGCGCCTAAACCAATTTCAGATACTAATGGGGATGCTTTTATATATTTATTATATTTCATGAATACGAATTTAATACGGAGAATATCTAAGATATAACTTTCCTGTAAACTAACAATACAATGACATGTAATAGCAAAAAAAAATCCCAAGCAAAACACTCAGGATTTTTTAATTTCTCAAAAATGAATATTTATTCTATTTTGTAGCTCTTAATAACCTGTCATTAATGGTTTTACCTAATCCATAATCAGGGAATACCTCAGCTACAATCATATCTAAATTCAAAGTATCTAATTTATGCAGTGTGCTATATAATTTAGAGGCGGCCTCTTTTAAATCTCCTGATTCGGATAAAACTTCAAACGCTTCGATGTTTGATAAATTCATCGTTCCAGAAAACCTTATAACACCTATCTTTTTATTTTTATGTCCTTGAATAAATGTTTCTATATCCTCTACCAAGTACGTTTTTGTTTTTGGCGCGTAGTGTCTGGCCAACATCCCTGGGGCTTCGGGTGCTAATTCCTTCTTATTTCTAATTTTAATCGCTCCTATTACGTCATTAATGTCCTCTATTGAAATAGATCCGAGTCTATAAAGTACAGGCTCATTATTTTCAAATCCTATAATAGTAGACTCTATCCCATTTTTGCAGTCGCCTCCTTCAAGAACCATTGAAATACTATTTTTAAAATAACCCTCTACGTGCGACGCTTTGGTAGGGCTTATACAACCAAATGGATTGGCGCTTGGTGCTGCCAACGGAAACGATAATTCTTTTAACAAGCTTAACGTAACCGGATGGTTAGGCATACGAATAGCGACCGTATCTTTTCCAGCAGTTATTAAATCTGGAATATGAGACTTTTTCTTCAAAACCAACGTTAAGGAACCTGGCCAAAAAGCCTTAGCCAATTTTTTAGCCTTTTCAGGAAAATCACTCACCAGTTCTTCCGCTTTTTCTAAAGAGTGGACGTGAACAATTAACGGATTAAATAAAGGGCGTTGTTTAATCTCAAAAATTTTACGAATGCCCTCTTCGCTGTAAATATTAGCTGCCAAACCATAAACGGTCTCTGTTGGTATGGCAACAACATCGTCGTTATTTAATATTTGAACTGCTTTGGAGATATCTTTAGAAACAATTGTCATAATTTTTTTATGCAAAAACAAAAAAACCCGAGCAAAACACTCAGGATTAGTTATCAATTTAAATTTTAAATTAGTCTTCTGGGTGCATAAAACGTTGTTTTGCCAACAGGACTTCTTCCGTTTCTACATGGTTATCATCAGGAACACAACAATCTACAGGACAAACTGCTGCACATTGTGGCTCGTCATGAAACCCTTTACATTCTGTACATTTATCTGGCACTATATAATAAACCTCATCACTTATGGGCTCTTGAGCTTCATCAGCATCAACCTCCGCACCATTGGTTAAAACTACTTTTCCTTTTAAACTGGTTCCATCATTATAGCGCCAGTCATCTGAAGCTTCATAGATAGCGGTGTTTGGGCATTCTGGTTCACAAGCGCCACAATTTATACATTCATCTGTTATTATAATTGCCATAGCATTTTCTTTTTCTAAATTTGCAAGTGCAAAAATAAAACCAAAACTATTCATAACCAAATAGAGAATGAATTTACAACAAAGAATTAACGCTTTTATAAAACTAGCAGATTTTTTAAGTCAGTTTTCTAATGAAATAATTCAAAAAAAAGAAACTGTTCAATCTAATGAGTTATTTTTTGAAGGCTTTAAACATCAATTAAAATTGGCCGAAGAACATAATGGTTGGTTTACAAAAGAAAATATAGTTTTTGCGCTTAAAGGCTGGGTAGAATCTTTAACTCCTGAAAATATTAATAATTGGCTGTCAAGATATAACATCACTGCCAAAGAACCCAAAAAAGTTGCTGTTGTGATGGCTGGCAACATTCCATTGGTTGGCTTTCATGATTTCTTATCGGTTTTACTATGCGGACATCATGTTTTGGTTAAACAGTCTTCAAATGATAAGCATCTACTACCCTATTTATCAAAATATTTAGAACATGTTGAACCAGGCTTTAAAGGAACCATAACTTTTACAGAAGAAAAACTAAAAAGTTTTGATGCCGTAATTGCTACCGGCAGCAATAATACAGCGCGCTACTTTGAATACTATTTTAAAGGCAAACCTTCTATTATTAGAAACAACAGAAATTCAGTCGCTGTTTTAAATGGTGATGAAACCTTAGAAGATCTTCAAGCCCTTTCAGAAGATATTTTTAGCTACTACGGATTGGGTTGTAGAAATGTATCCAAAATCTATGTTCCAAAAGATTATAATTTTGATTTGTTTTTTCAAGGCGTTTACCACTGGCATCCTATTATTGAAAAAGCAAAATATGCCAATAATTACGATTATAATAAAGCTGTGTATTTAATGAGTGAATTTGATATGCTTGAAAATGGGTTCCTAATGATAAAAGAAGACACAAGCTACGCCTCGCCTATTGCTACCGTTTTTTATGAATACTATGATTCTAAAGAGCAATTAAAGGAAAAACTAAAGGTTGAAACAGACGCAATTCAGTGTATTGTTTCAAACGGATTTATTGAAAATGAAGTTGCTTTTGGCAACACGCAAAAACCGCAACTTTGGGATTATGCAGATGATGTGGATTCTATTGAATTTTTATTATCAATTTGACGAAAAAATTATCGAATTTATAACATATAATCCTCAATTAATTAGGAACTTTGTATCTATTAATTATCAGAAATAATTATAACAAAAAATGAAAAAACATAACTTTAGTGCTGGACCCAGTATTTTACCTCAAGAAGTTTTATTAAAAGCCTCACATGCTGTCATTGATTTTAATAATGACGGCTTATCCTTATTAGAAATTTCGCATAGAAGCAAGCCTTTCGTTGATGTTATGGAAAAAGCGAGATCTCTGGTTTTAGAACTATTAGGACTTGAAGGAAAAGGATATAAAGCCTTGTTTTTACAAGGGGGAGCAAGCACACAGTTTGTAATGGTTGCTATGAATCTTTTAGAAAAGAGAGCTGGTTATTTAAACACCGGTACTTGGAGCAAAAAAGCCATTAAAGAAGCTCGAATATTAGATGATATTTATGAAGTCGCTTCTTCTGAAAGTGCAAACTTCAATTACATACCAAAAGGATACGATATTCCAGAAGATTACGATTATTTCCATTGTACCTCAAACAATACAATTTTTGGCACACAAATAAAATCTTTTCCAAACTCACCAATACCAGTGGTATGCGATATGAGTAGTGATATTTTTTCTCGTGTTTTGGATTTTTCAAAATTTGATTTAATCTATGCGGGTGCTCAAAAAAATATGGGCCCTGCAGGAACAACATTGGTGGTTGTAAAAGAGGACATACTAGGCAAAGTATCTCGTAAAATTCCTTCAATGATGGATTATAAATTACATATTGGAGCTGGCAGTATGTTTAATACACCTCCTGTTTTTGCTGTTTATACCTCTATGTTAACCTTAGAATGGATTAAAAATCTTGGTGGTATTTCAAAAATGGAAGAAATAAATGATAAGAAAGCAACTGTGATGTATTCTGAAATTGACTTAAATCCATTATTTAAAGGGTTTTCAACAAAAGAAGACAGATCCTTTATGAATGCAACATTCACTCTTCAAAATGAAAATTTAAAAGAAACGTTTGAAACCATGCTTAAAGAAGCAGGTATTAGCGGCTTAAACGGACATAGAAGCGTTGGTGGATATAGAGCGTCTATGTATAATGCATTGCCCCTAGACAGTGTTAAAGTGCTCGTAGAAGTAATGAGCGAATTAGAAAGTAAAGCTTAAATAAAATGTCATTCCAAACGAAGTAAAGGAATCTCGTATCAAGATTTCCACGCCATACTTCCTTGCAATGACAAAGAATAATAAATTTAATTTGAAGTTGAATTATTAATCGTTCCCAGAACTTTTATTTTTTAACTTATAACTTTTAACTTATATAAATGAAAGTATTAGCAAACGACGGAATTTCTAAAAGCGGAATTGATGCGCTAGAAAAAGGTGGTTATGAAGTAATAACTACAACCGTTGCCCAAGATCAATTAATAAAATATATTAACGACAATCAAATAAGTGTATTACTAGTTCGTAGTGCAACAACAGTTCGTAAAGACCTTATAGATGCTTGCCCGAGTTTAAAAATTATAGGCCGTGGTGGTGTTGGCATGGACAATATTGATGTTGATTATGCAAAAAGCAAAGGACTTCATGTTATAAACACGCCAGCCGCTTCTTCACACTCTGTGGCCGAATTAGTTTTTGGTCATTTATATGGCTTAGCACGTTTTTTACATAACTCGAACAGAGATATGCCTTTAGAAGGGGACAGTAATTTTAAAGCTTTGAAAAAAGCCTACGCAAAAGGAACAGAATTAAAAGGAAAAACATTGGGTGTTTTAGGTTTCGGACGTATTGGCCAGGCGACTGCTAAAGTAGCTCTTGGAGCCGGCATGAAAGTTATTGCTTTCGACCCATTTCTTGAAAAAGCTAATTTAGAATTAGATTTTTTTGACGGACAAAAAGTAAATTTCGAAATTGAAACTATTTCTAAAGAAGAAGTTTTAAAACAAGCGGATTTTATTACGCTTCACGTACCTGCTCAAAAAGGCTATGTGATTGACGAAGCTGAATTTAATATGATGAAAGATGGTGTTATTATCGCAAATGCAGCACGTGGTGGTGTAGTAAATGAAATTGCACTTGTTAAAGCTATTGAAAGTGGTAAAGTTTCCAGAGCTGCCTTAGATGTTTTTGAAAAAGAGCCAAAACCGGAAGTTCAATTATTAATGAATTCTGCGCTTTCTCTAACGCCTCATACTGGTGCTGCAACAAACGAAGCACAAGATAGAATTGGTACTGAATTAGCATCACAAATAATTAGTATTCTCGGATAGTAATAATTAAATACTGCGACTAAAAAGTTATATTTAAGTCCTATACGTTATTGTGTAGGACTTTTTTTATATAAAATTGACACACTATTTATTAAACGTTATAAAATTAAAATTATGTCAGGAATATTAGACTTAATAAACAGTGACCTAGGTAAAACAATTATTAGTGGTGTTTCCAACCAAACCAATCAACCACAAAATAAAACACAAGATATTTTAACAATGGCACTACCGGTTTTAATGACGGCTATGAAACGAAATGCTGCAACCCCAGAAGGTGCTGAAGGGTTATTAGGTGCAATTAGTGGCAAACATGATGGAAGCATATTAGACAATCTTAGCAGTTTATTTGAAGGTGGTGTTGACTCTAATTTATTAAATGATGGTGGAAAAATATTGGGTCACGTTTTAGGTGGCAAGCAACAACACGTTGAAAATACATTAGGAGCTAAGGCAGGAATAGATGCAGGTTCTGTTGCTCAAATATTAAAAATAGCTGCGCCATTAATCATGGGTTATTTAGGAAAGCAGGCTAAACAAGAAAGCGTTAGCAATTCTAGCGGTATTGAAGATCTGTTGGGTGGTTTACTGAGTGGTAACTCTAAAGAACAAGAACAAAGCTTCTTAGAATCTATTCTTGATGCTGATGGCGATGGTAGCGTTATTGACGATGTTGCAGGGATGGTTTTAGGTGGTTCTAAAAAGAAAAGCGGACTGGGAGGTCTATTAGGTGGCCTTTTTGGAGGTAAATAATAATTAAATTATCAATGAACTATAGTGCGTCAGTCATAAAAGATTGGTGCTTTTTTTGTTAAAAACCATTAAAGTTTAAACTATTGAAGATGGATTTCGTAAATTAAAGGTAAAATATAGCTCATGAAACATTTTATTTACTTTCTTCTAATAATTAGTTTCTTAATTAGTTGCAACACTTCTAAAAACGCAAACTTAAATAGCCCTAAAGAAATTGATTCCACTATTAAGAATGACACCGTAACTATTTCTAATGATGAATTGGAATATGAAATAATTATTATAGAACCTGGTTTTAACAGTTGGTTAATCAGCAATGCAAAACCAAGAGGTTTTTATTCGCAAACATTTCTTGAATCAAGAAATCAAATCTATGTAACAAATTGGAATATAAGAGTTTTACAACCCAGTTATTACAAACCAAATTTATACGAAATGCAAATTGATTATCAATCTAGTATAGATTATGGTTATGAAGTAAATTATTTGTTATATAACTATTTTATTTACTTCCAACTTCATTATAAACAAAGATTAGGTCCGTTTACCCCTAGAATATAAAACTCAATTTCTTATTTTTGTCAAAAATTAACTTTTTGAAAAAATTAAAAGAACGTTGGGAAATAACCTCGAATTGGCAACTGGCAATTATTTTTTTTGTGTTTGCCATCACTGGCTCTACGTCCGTGTTTATTAGTAGGCCATTGATAAAAATAGCTGGTATAAATAAAGAAAATTTACCAACCTTAGTTTATTGGGTATTGTATATTATTATAGGTTTTATTTTTTATCAAATTTTTCTTGTGTTAATCGGATGGCTTTTTGGACAGCACAAGTTTTTTTGGAATTTTGAAAAGAAAATGATTCGCAGACTTGGATTAAAAAGATTTATAGATTAATGAATTCTTTAAGAAGCCATATTGTTTCTAAAATTGCGGTGTGTATTCTAGCTTTCTTACTGCTAGTGCCTACTGCAATAAAATTTTCACATGCTTTTAATCATTATAAACACGACGTTTGTTTAGGAGAAAAAAGCACGCATCTTCATAAATCTGATTTAGATTGTACATTTTACAAATTCAAATTCAGTGGTAATTTTTTAATCAATTTTAATAATTACAATGTATTTTCTCCTGAAGAAAAACAGCTCAAAATTGATTCACAGTATTACTTTTTAATTAGTTACCAGAAACTTCACTTTTCGCTTCGTGGTCCGCCTTCTCAGGTTTAAAAATCACGTCCTCTGATTTCCTTCAGAGAAAATAAACATATACTAATTAAAAAGCTATAACTAATAACAAAATTGCATTAATAAAATGCTTCTTATTTAGCTAAAAAAATATCTATATGAAACAATTAATAAACCTGATGTTGCTTATGGCAACGACACTTTTATACTCACAAAACACTTTAGAAGGCACTGTAATTGATAATGAAACAAAACAGGAATTGCCTTTTGTCAATGTATATTTACCAAATCTTGAAAAAGGAATCATTACAGAGAACAATGGCTCTTTTAAAATAAACGACCTGCCATCTGGCAGCCATAAAATAGTATTCTCAATGATAGGCTATGAAACCCAATCAATAAATGTTTTAATACCTATTACTGAGTCCCTAACCATTTTTTTAAACCCTTCAGCTATAGAAATGGAAAGCGTTATCATTTCTACACCTTTTCACAAATTACAAAGTGAAAACGTTATGAAAGTAGAACAAGAAAAGGTTTCCAATATGAAGGCGCAAGGCTCATTAACGCTTGCTGATGGCATTACTAATATAGCAGGTGTTGAGAGTGTTACTACAGGATTGGGTATAGGAAAACCCGTAATTAGAGGCCTCAGTTCTAATAGAGTATTGGTTTACACACAAGGAGTAAGATTAGAAAACCAACAATATGGGGACGAACATGGTTTAGGAATAAGTGACGCTGGGATAGAAAGCGTCGAAGTTATAAAAGGCCCTGCATCATTGCTATATGGTAGTGATGCTTTAGGAGGCGTTCTATATCTAAACCCTGAACGATTTGCAGAAGAAAACACATCCAATGGTGATGCCAGTTTTAATTTTTTTAGCAATACTGAAGGATTTGGTACAAACGCCGGCTTTAAATCCTCTGAAAATAACTTTAAATTTTTATTTAGAGGTAGTCTTGCTGAACATTCAGATTACAAAACCAAAGACTACCGTGTTACAAATACGCGATTCAGGGAACAAGATTTTAAAGCAGCTATAGGCTATCATAAGGATGCTTTTAAAACAGAATTCCGCTATAATGTAAACAATGCAAAATTAGGGATTCCAGAAGAAATTGGAGAACAATCAACAGCCAAAACACCTTTACTACCCTATCAAAACGTTACAAACCATGTGCTTAGCTCAAAGTCAACTTTGTTTTTTAAGAATTCAAGTTTAAATATCAACTTAGGGTATATTTATAATGACAGAAAAGAATTTGAAGAGCATCATCATGATGAGGAAGAACATGAAAACGAGGAACACGAAAACGAAGACGGCATTTTAGAAGCAGCACTTCATATGAAATTAAAAACGGCTAATTATGATGTAAAATATCATTTACCAAAATTAGGCAAATTTGAAACTATTGTTGGTATCCAAGGTATGAATCAATCCAACACCAATTATGGTGAAGAAGAATTAATACCTAATGCCACAACAAACGATTTTGGAATTTTTGCCACGTCTCATATTCATTTTGAAACAACAGATATTCAAATTGGAGCTAGATTTGACAACAGAGCAATTGATGTAAATTCTGGAATAAGTAAAACCTTTAATAGCTTTAATGGTGCCTTAGGTTTTAAAACAAATCTTCTAGAAAATCTTGTCTCTCGATTAAATTTTGCAACAGGGTTTAGAGCGCCTAATTTATCGGAATTAACATCTGACGGTTCTCATGGTGGCACTAACCGTTACGAAATAGGAAATGATGCTTTAACAAGCGAACAAAACTTTCAAACCGATTTAGCTCTTGAATATAAAACTGAACACATCGAAATTTTTGTAAACGGATTTTACAATCTGATAAATAACTATATCTACTTATCACCAAATGGAGATATTATTAACCAAGATCCCGTATATATCTATGCTCAAGATGATGCCAAATTATATGGTGGTGAATTTGGGTTTCATTTGCACCCACACCCTTTAGATTGGTTACATTTAGAAACAAGCTTTGAATCGGTAACAGGAAAGCAAAATAACGATGAGTATCTACCATTAATTCCTGCGAATAGTTTAAACAACATGATTAGGTTTGAATTTGAAAATGCTTCAATTAAACAAGGTTATGGGTTTATACGTTTAAGATCTGTTTTTAATCAGAATAATTTTAGTGAATTTGAAACAAAAACGCCGGGATATAATCTATTAAGCGCAGGTATTGGCGGAACTATCGTTATGTTTAAAAACGAATTAGCTATAAGTGTTTCAGGTAATAATTTAACAAATAAACAATATATAAGCCATTTGTCACGACTTAAACCTAATGGTATTTTCAATATTGGTAGAAATATAAGTTTTGGTGTAACTTATAATTTGTAAAATAAAAAGAGCGCAGTATTAAACATATTGCGCTCTTTATTTAACTTCTTTTAAAAATCTATTTTCTTTTAAAAACGTACGTATATAACCACATAAGTGTAAACGTTGGAACCACATCTACACCAGGCAATGCTTCTTCAACAAAGTTTATAACAGCAGCCACCTTTCCTGATCTACCTTTATAAAGTTTAGTCATAATCCACGCTGAAATTGGTGCCCAAATAATATCTGAAAACTCTCCTATTCCCGGAATTAAAAAAGACACATACCCCATAGCGTCCAGTATAATCCCTAAAATTAGTTTTTTGTATTTACTCATATTAAAAATTCAACATCAATGAAATAACAAGACATATATCACAAATTATTTTCCTATAAGTTTTAAAAACTCATTGCGGGTTTCAATTTTTTCAAACTGACCTCTAAATCCGGAAGTTGTTGTAATGGAATTTTGTTTTTGAACCCCACGCATCATCATACACATATGAGAAGCTTCAATAACTACGGCGACTCCTTGAGGCTTCAAAGTATCATTAATACAATCTAAAATTTGCTCGTTTAACCGCTCTTGCACTTGAAGTCTTCGTGCAAACACATCAACGATTCTAGGTAATTTACTTAACCCAACAATTTGACCGTTTGGAATATATGCAATATGTGCCTTGCCGAAAAAAGGTAGGATGTGATGTTCGCAAAGTGAATATAATTCAATGTCTTTTACAATAACCATTTCATTATAAGACTCTTTAAACATAGCACTTTTAAGAATCTCAACAGGGTCTTGATGATAGCCTTGTGTTAAAAACTGCATGGCTTTGGCGGCACGTTCTGGTGTTTTTATTAATCCGTCACGCTCTGTATCTTCTCCCAAATCCTTAATAATGTTTTTGTATCTATTTTTAACATCATCAGTAACTTGTATATTGTATTCTTCAAAAATTTTATATGGCATTTTATTCTTTTTTTAATTTTTCGTTATAATATTGAACTAATTTCTTCAATTTTGGTTGAATGACAAACTGGCAATAAGGCTGTTCTTTGTTTAAATTATAATAATTTTGATGGTCTTCCTCTGCCAAATAAAAGATCCCTAAAGCGGTAATTTCTGTAACAATAGGGTCTTTAAAAATCGTCTCTTTTTCAAGTAACCTTAAAAATTCTTCTGCAGTATTTTTTTGATTCTCATCACTATAGAAAATAGCAGAACGATATTGAGTTCCTACATCATTTCCTTGCCGGTTTAATGTTGTTGGATCATGGGTAGCAAAAAAAACTTCAAGTAATTCTGAAAAACTAATTTTATTATCATTAAACGTTATTTGAATTGCTTCAGCATGCCCGGTTCTTCCGGTACAAATCTCTCTATATGCTGGATTTTTTATATTTCCACCAGTATATCCAGAAACCACTTTTTCAACACCTTCAAGTTTTAAAAAAATGGCTTCTATACACCAAAAACATCCACCTGCAAATGTGGCTAATTTTAATTTTTCGCTCATCCTATTACTATTATGTTTTGAATGTTATTTAAAATACTCTTGTTAATATCTGAATCGTATTCCTTGATAATATAAATGTTCAAATGAAAAAAAGATAAAGTTAAAGATATTTTGGTTGCTTAAAATGTTAAAAACTTACAAATTGATATTTTAAGAATAATGCTAAGATACTAAGAGATTTTAATCTTGTACTTTAGACTGTAAAATACTATTTTCACATTCTATAATAAACAACATGATTCAGGCAAAAAACATTCATAAGTATTACAACGATTTACACGTTTTAAAAGGTGTTGATATTCATGTAAAAAAAAGTGAAGTGATTTCTATTGTAGGAGCTTCTGGTGCGGGAAAAACCACCTTGCTGCAAATATTAGGAACACTGGATCAAGCCTCGAAAAAGGAAGATTTTGAACTCATTATAAACGACATAAATATTAATTCCTTGAATGAAAAAGGGTTGGCCAAATTTAGAAATGAGCATATAGGGTTTATTTTCCAATTTCATCAATTGCTACCTGAGTTTACAGCTTTAGAAAATGTTTGCCTTCCTGCGTTCATCAAAGGAACTAAAAAAGTAGATGCCGAAAAACGAGCATTAGAACTTTTAGATTTTTTAGGACTTTCAAACCGTTATAATCATAAACCAAACGAATTATCTGGAGGTGAACAACAACGTGTCGCGGTTGCACGTGCTTTAATTAATAATCCAGACTTAATTTTTGCTGATGAACCTTCTGGTAATTTGGATAGTGAATCTGCTGAGAATTTACATAACCTCTTTTTTAAACTACGTGATCAATTTGGGCAAACCTTTGTAATAGTTACCCATAATGAAGAACTCGCAAATCTAGCCGATAGAAAACTTGTGATGGTCGATGGGAAGATTCTTATTTAATTAAAATGGCTTAACATATATGCTAAACCATCTTTATTAATTTATTAAAAAACTAATCCTTCCAGACTAAAATTATTTAGTTTCTATCCCGTATTTTTTAATCCTCCAGAAAGTGAGTTTATTATTGATAAAAGCTTTGTTAATATCTGATCTCCTTCAATAGGGTTTGTGTCTTTTATAGCCCGCCATTGCTTTAAATACGTAATATGAAGTTCGTGTAGTACCTGTAGCTCTTTGTCTCGACGTTTTAAATTATCGATCTGTCCTACTCTTCTACTTGCTACCGATTCTCCTAGTAAATCTTCAATATGAATAATACCAGCTTCATAATCGGTTAAAATCATATTTAAAAGCTTCGATTTAATACCAGAATCTGTTTCCATATCTGCGTAACGCTTCATGAGGTCTGAATTTGCAAGAATTAAATTCGTTTCTATTTGGATAAATAAAAATTTCAAGAATGGCCAAGTTTCAATAAATTGCTTTAACTCTTCAAATTTTGAAGGTTTTTCTTTTTTGAGTTCATTTAAAGCTTGTCCAACACCATACCAACCGGTTAATGCAAAACGTGATAAATTCCAACTAAATACCCAAGGGATGGCTCGAAGGTCGTTTAAAGTTCTTTGCCCTGTTCTTCGCGCAGGACGTGAGCCAATTTTACTATTCTCTAAAACATCGATTGATGTAACCTGACTAAAAAAGTGAATAAAATCAGGATCTTCAATCATCATTTTATAATATTTTAGTGATGCTTCAGTAAGCCAATCTAAAGTTTCAGATGGATATTTTTCTTCTGATTTATTTGTAGAAAGTGGCATTGTTTGACGAGCAACTCCCGACGTTAACATATTTAAATTATAGGTTGCCGTTAATGGATTTCCAAATTGTTGCGCAATAGATTCTCCTTGAATTGTTAACTTAATTTGGCCGTTTACTGTATTAAGTGGCATACTCTCCAAAAATCGGTGATATTTTCCCCCTCCGCGACTTATAGTCCCTCCTCTTCCATGAAAAAAGTAAACTACTACATTAAACTTTTCACCAACTTTGCATAGGCGTTCTTCTGTTTTATAAAGATTCCATTTACTGGCCAAAGTACCACCATCTTTATTACTATCGCTATACCCAAGCATTACTTCTTGTGTATTCGACACTAACTTATTTCTGTTTTTAGTAACAGTATGACCCAAGAAAGCATCTAGAATAATATGACCCATCTCTAAATCGGGGATTGTTTCGAATAGAGGTACTACACGCAAACTAGTATTTAAAAGTTGCGTTTCTCTCATTAAAAAGTATATTACTAATAAATCGCTCAGACTTCTAGTCATACTCACAATCAAAGACCCAATACCGTCTGTTCCGTATTGGTTAATGTGCTGCCTTAAAACTCTAAAACAATCTAATACGTTATCGGCTTCGTCACCATACGATATTGTTATATCAGATACGGGCGCATGTTTTTCTAATTCTTTAGTTAAAAAATTTACACGAGATGCTTCATCCCACACATTAAAATCAAATTTTTCAAATCCGGATTTTTTTAATATTTGAGTGACAGCCTTTTCGTAAAATGTACTGTTTTGTCGAATATCTAATTTGGCAAGGTGAAATCCAAAACATTGAACAGCTCGTTCTACCGGAAACACCAAATCTATAGCAATCCCTTTCGCGCCATTTTCAATTAATATATTTCTGATAAATTTTAAGTCTTCTTTTAAAAAGCTACTTGATCTGTAATAAGAATTTGAATCACTATGATTCTGAGAAATAGTATTTTCAAGCTTAATAACCAACAGACTAATGTATTGACGCCATGGTTCGTAAGGATTTCGTTTTAATGCATGCTCTCCAACCAAACCAAGTGCTTTTGCTAGCTTATTTACTGCTTCAGTCAAAGCATTAGGAACGGGGTTACTAATAGCAGATAACGTCATACGTGATGCTAATATAACCACTTTTTGGTGTATAATTTCTAAAGCTTTATTTCGATGTATTAATAAAGTATCTTGCGTTATACTCGGCGTTACAAAAGGATGGCCATCGCGATCGCCTCCTACCCAACTTCCAAAATTATATTGTGGATAATTTTCTGGAAAACTCAATTTATCAGCATCAAAACCCATTGCAGTCCATGAATCCTTTAATTGCTGATCACTCTTTTCTAAAACTTTTGGGAATACATGACTTAAATAGTATACAATGTTATCACGTTCTGAAGTTATGTCAGGTTTTTCAAGATAAATCTCACCTGTTCTCCACCAACGTTCTAATAAATGGATGATTTTTTCGCGTATGCCATTTTTTTCAGATTTAGATAATGCGGTGTTTTCTCTTTGTACTAAAAGTAAATATAACTCTCTATGTAGTTCTACGATGGACACTCTTTTTGCTTCTGTTGGATGAGCTGTTAGAACCGGCATTACATTAACAGTAGCTATCTGTTCTAACATTTCATCTTCACTCAAGCCTTGAGTAATCCACAATTTAAAAGTTTCTCCCCAAGAACCACGAATGGATGATACGCCTTTTTCATTTTCAAGTTGTCTACGATATTGAGTTGCAGCATTTTCTTCAACTAAAGTTATTAACTGAAAATAAATTCCTAAGGTTTGAATAATTTTCTCGTCGGGAACAGAAATATGTTTTATTTCATTTTCTGAAAATTTATTTAATTGTAAAAGTTTTAATGTTTCATGCTCATTTATACGAATTAACATATCTTCATAACATGAAAGTATGAATGTTCTGTCGTCAATAATTTTTTGGAATTCGTTGGTTTCAATCTGTTCGGTCATTAGATTTTCCTATTTAAGTATTAGACATGTTTATTTAAAAGACTATTATTTTTAACTAAAAACACGTTTTACTATTTTTGGTATAAATTTATACGAAATAATTCATTTTAACTAATCACTTATTCTGAATCGTGAACAAAATTGACCTTAAAGAATTTCTTGACACTAAAGTCCTTCAGTACAATAATGCCAAGTTTATTGAAAGTGATCCTATTCAAATCCCACATCAATTTTCATTAAAAGAAGATATAGAAATTGCAGGTTTTTTAACAGCAACGATTGCTTGGGGCAATAGAAAAAGCATTATAAATAATGCCAATAAAATGATGTCATTATTAGAACAGTCCCCTTATGATTTTGTAATGAATCATCAAGAATGTGATTTAAAAAATCTTAAAACCTTTGTTCATCGAACTTTTAATGGAGACGATTTCATTCAATTTATAACATCGCTTCAACATATTTATAAAAACCATGAAGGTTTGGAATCTGTGTTTTCGAAATACGCTAAAGAACAGTCACTTCAAATAGCCATTTCAAAATTTAAAACTGTTTTTTTTGAAATTGAGCATTTAAAGCGAACCCAAAAGCACATAAGTGACCCTTTAAAAAATTCCGCTGCGAAACGACTTAATATGATGCTCAGATGGTTTGTGAGAAATGATAATGCTGGCGTGGATTTTGGTATCTGGAAAAGCCTCTCGCCTTCTCATTTATCGTGTCCATTGGATGTACATTCTGGAAATGTGGCCAGAAAACTAGGCCTACTCAAGAGAAAACAGAATGATGCTAAAGCGTTAAAAGAGTTAGATACCTCATTACGTTTATTAGACCCTAAAGACCCCGTTAAATATGATTTTGCTCTCTTTGGTTTAGGCGTTTTTGAAAATTTCTAATTAATTGATTTATTCTAAAAAATGAAAACATACAATAATTATAGTTTAGTTATTAAAAAATATACGGGAATAATTA